>CALMMH010000771.1 GCA_937868145.1 uncultured Phycisphaerales bacterium | reverse complement strand
GTCGAACTGCACGCCCTATCTGTTGATCCGTGTGGGGGGAAATCCGGGTTCTCTTGTGGAGCCGATCCGCAAGATCGCGGCCGAGTTGGATCCGACGATCACCTGTAATATCGGCACGGTGGCCGACAAGGTCTCGGAGTTGCTGCTGCCTCAACGCATGCTGACCGCGATCCTCAACAGCTTCGCTCTGGTGGGGCTTCTCCTGGCGGCGACCGGCCTCTACGCCGTGATGGCTTACTCCGTCCGTCGGCGAACCCGGGAGATTGGTATTCGCATCGCCCTCGGGGCCCGCACCGCAAATGTGGTGACTCCGGTGCTGTTCAGGGGGGCCGTGTTGCTTGGGTTCGGCCTGATGCTGGGGGTGACAGGGAGTCTGGCCGGCGGCTGGATTCTGCTCCACAAGATCGATAGGGTCCGCGAATGGGACCACTACTTTCTGCAGGGCGTCTCAACGTGGGACCCGCTGACCTACGCGGCCGCAGCCCTCGTGGTCGCCGTGACGGCGTTGATCGCGTGCTACATCCCGGCCCGACGAGCGGCGAAGGTCGATCCGATGGTGGCGTTGAGATGCGAATGAGAAGAGGGTAGCCGGTAATCGGTTGTCGGCAAGGGGGAACTGACCACTGGCTACAGACAACCGACAACTGGGAACTGAGAACTGGAGTCCTACAATGACGACACTGTGGCATGACATTCGGTATGGGTTTCGTCAGATGCGAAAGAGTCCAGGGTTCACGGCGGTAGCGGTTGTGTCGCTGGCCATTGGTATCGGGCTGAATGCTACCGTGTTCACGGCCCTGAATGCGGTGTTTCTTCGTCCTCTCTCGTTTGCTAACGACCATGAAATCGTGCGCATCACCTGGCCGTCGTTTTCATACCCTCAGTACTTGGAATTGAAAGAGCAGAGCCGTACCCTTTCAGGGGTAATTGCCATATCTCTTGACGGGGGAGGGGCCATGCTGAACCTAGAAGGGCGTACGGAGCTTGTGAGTAGTAGCGTAGTATCCCCGAATTATTTCCAGGTTTTAGGTATTACGCCTCATGTGGGCCGGTTTTTTTCTCCGGAGTCACAATCTTCCGTCCATGAGCCGACCGTGGTGATCAGCTACAGTCTCTGGCAACGCTGTTATGAAGGTGATCCGCAGATTTGTGGCAAGACGATCTGGCTGACCGCCACGAGTTATACGATTTTAGGCGTGGCTCCCAAGAATTTCTCAGGTGTATACCGTGAACGTTCTGTTGATATTTGGTTTCCAGCCGGCGATTTGGGGAGGAGTTCCAGTTGTTCTCTAATAGGGCGCTTGGCTCCGGGGGTAGGCGTTGAAGCAGCACTGGCCGAGGTGGATACGATTGTGAATCGTTTGGGGATCAATCTCACGGCCCCCAACACCGGGCGATCTCTGAAGGTCAGGGTCGAAGCGGAGCGCGATCGCTGGAAGTGGAACGGCATTCTGGTGTCTATGGTTATGTCGGTGGCGGTCCTGGTTCTGCTGGTAGCTTGCGCCAATGTCTCCGCATTGTTGTTGGCCCGGAATGAAAGTCGTCAACACGAGATCGCCATCCGACGGGCGATTGGAAGCAGTCGCCTGCGACTGTTGCGTCAATTATTGACCGAGAGCTTATTGTTGTCATTTCTTGGCACAGTGCTCGCGGTGCTCTTGGCACGGTGGGCCGCCTCCCTGTTGCCCGCTCTGTTGCCTGATATTGGATTTCTCAAAGTGCCAGAGCTGCGTCTGGATCGTCAGGTCCTGACGATGATATTCATGCTCATGGGTTCAGCCACTTTAGTTTTTGGTTTCGTCCCTGCCTTACGTGTCACCCGGATCGATCCGGCAGTGCATATCAAAAAGGCGTCTATGATCTCCTCACAGGGAAAGCGGCGCTACTTCGGAAGAAACGCACTGGTCATTGGTCAGTTAGCCGTATCACTCATATTCTTGGCAACGACCGGCCTTTTCATAGGACAGTTCGCGAAGGGGCTTTCCATGGATTGTGGTTTTCAGAATAAAGAGATGCTGTTGATCCAGTGTTGCCCGGGCATCTTCGGTTTGAATCGGAATCAGCAGCAGGCTTATTACACACAACTGATCGAACAGGTCGAGGCTGTGCCGACCGTGAAACAGGTCAGTCTGGCGAGTGTCGTCCCCTTCAGTGTATTCGGCGGTGGCGCCACAAAGCTGGTCTATGTGCCGGGTGATAGTACGGATGTTTCTCAGCAGGGAAGCGAGTGGCGCTATAATGTAATTCACCCGGATTACTTCAAGACCCTGGGTATTCCTGTCCGGCAGGGGCGTGTGTTCAATGATATGGATTGTACTACCGAGGTTAAGGTTGCGATGATCAGTGAAACGGCCGCTCGTCGTTTCTGGGCGGATAGAGACCCTATCGGCGAATCGTTGTTCATTGGCGGTGCGCAGGGCAAAGCGTATCAAATCGTGGGTATTGTTCGGGACGTCAGGATTGCGGATTTAACCACATCGCCCGAACCCTATCTGTATTTACCCTTTGGACAAGAAGACCGCGGTGAAATGACACTCCTGGTCGAAACGCAGGGTAAGGCGGAGCTGGCAGCCGAACCGATTCGTCGCGTCATGCAGACGGTCAACCGGAACGTTCTCCCTCTGTTTGTCACTACCCTAAAGCAGCAGGTTCATTTTGTACTGCTACCGCAATGGATTGCTTCCTGGTTGTTAGGAGTACTCGGAGGTTCGGCGTTTATCATGGCGATAGCCGGTTTGTACAGTCTGGTCTCGTATTCCGTGGCCCGACATACGCGTGAGATTGGCATACGTATGGCCGTGGGTGCAAGCTCGAGAGATGTACTGATCACTGTCTTACGTCAAGGCCTGACTCTGGCTGTGATTGGTGTGTGTCTAGGATTGCCTGTTGTCTTGGGCGTGGGAAGTATTTTGAGGAGCGAGATGTTCGGATTGAATGCGGCGGATCCGATTGTTTTGGTGGGAACTTCTTTACTCGTCGTTGCCATTGCTGTTCTGGCCACCTGGATACCCGGCCGGCGGGCGGCGAAGGTCGATCCGATGGTGGCGTTGAGATGTGAATGAGAATAGGGGAGTCGGTAGCCGGTTGTCGGCAGGGGAAGACCGACTACAGACTACAGACAACCGACAACGGGAGTTCGTCAATGGCGACTTTGTGGCAAGACGTTCGATACGGCCTGCGGATGCTGGCGAAGAGTCCCGGCCTTACACTTGTTGTGGTTCTGATTTTGGCGCTAGGCATCGGGGCCAACACGGCGGTCTTCAGCGTGGTCAACGCGGTGATGCTGCGACCCTTGCCGTACCCCGACGGGAATCGCCTGGTGGTCGTCCAGGAACGATCGAAGAAGATGGAGTACTGCATTCGGCACGCACGGCTCCTCTTCTGTCGCGAACAAGGGCAGGTGTTTGACCGCATCGGCGCGTTCTGGGGTTGCCGGAACTACATGGGCGGCATCGACAGCCCTCGGTATGTCCAGGGAGGAACCGTTTCGACGGATGTCTTTCCGGTGCTTGGCGTTCCGCCCTTGTTGGGGCGAACGTTCCTGCCGGGCGAGGATCAGTCGGGCAGCGAGCATGTGATCGTTCTGAGCCACGCCCTTTGGCAGAGCGATTTTGCCGGCGACCCCGAGGTGATCGGCAAGACGGTGACCCTCGACCGCAAAGACCACACTGTGGTCGGGGTGATGCCGCCGGGTTTTGTGTTTCCGGTTGGAAAACCCCGGCTTTTTTGGATCCCGCTGGTCTTCGAGCGAAGCGACATGTGGCCGTCGGGCGGGTTTGTGATGGGATTGGCCCGACTCAAGCAGGGCGAGACTCTGGAGCAGACGCGGGCCGCGATGGCGGTGATCGGCGATCGTCTGAAGGAGACGGATCCTGAGGCGGGCGTCATTACGGTTCGACGGATGCTGGATCAAAGGTTGGGCGAGAATCAGCGGCTTCTGTGGCTGCTGCTGGGGGCGGCGGGATTCGTGCTCCTGATCGCCTGCACGAACGTGGCCAGTCTGCTCCTGGCCCGCGCCACAGTCCGCCAACGGGAGATGGTGATGCGTGTGGCCGTCGGGGCGTCGCGGGGCCGGATTTTGCGACAGATGCTCACCGAGAGCCTTCTGCTGAGCATCGCAGGCGGGATGTTGGGCCTTCTGATGACCTTCTGGACGGTCAAGGGGCTGGTGAGTCTGTGTCCCGCCGAGATTCCCCGTCTGGACGAGACTTGCGTGGATGGGGCGGTGCTGGCGTTCACGCTGGGCGCCGCCGTGCTGACGGGGTTGCTCGCCGGCGTGGTCCCCGCTTGCCGGGCGTCGGACGTTCAGATGAGTCACATCCTCCGAGAGAGCCGAACGAGGTCCTCCACCGGTCGAGGCTGGCGACGACTCCATGGCGGGCTCATTGTTGCGCAGACGAGCCTGTCTCTGATCCTGCTGATCGGGGCGGCCCTGCTGATCCGCACGTGGATCACCCTGCAAACAGCGGACCTGGGCTTTGATCCTGAGCATGCGCTGGCGGTGGACATTATCGCGCAGGGATCGGACTACGAGGACCCCAACCGCTGCCACATCTTCGGCCAGACGCTCTTGGAGCAGGTCCGGGCTCTTCCCGGCGTGCGTTCTGCGGGAAGGACCGATTTTCTTGCCCTGGGCCTCGGCGAAAACAGCAATGCGGCGTCGTTCTCCCTCGCCGGGCGAGCGCCTGCCAATCCCGACGAATCGCCTTCCGCCATGCTCTTGTTCGCGAGCCCCGGCTTTCTCGATACCATGGGCGTCAGACTGCTGAAGGGCCGCATGTTCACGGAAGCGGACATGCACGAGCCAGTCGATTCCGTGGTCATCGACGAGAATGTGGCGAAGAAGCATTTCGCCGGCCTCGACCCCGTCGGCCAGAAGATCAGTCTCTATGATATGACGCCCACGGTTGTCGGAGTGGTCAGCGCGTTGAAGGACTTTCAGCACTTGGAACCGCAGGTCGGCAAGATCTTCCTGCCGCAGACTCGAAGCAACTTCTGCATGGTTCTGATCGTGAGGGCCGACGGCGATCCGATGCAGTTGGTCAAACCGATCCGCTCGCTGATCGAGGGCCTGGACAAGGACGGCGTGTATGCCGACTTTGAAGGCATGCAGGCGAGTCTCTCCGCCACGATCGCGCCGCAGCGGTTCAGCGTGGTACTGCTGAGCCTGTTCGCGGGCATAGCCTTGACCCTCGCGGCGGCCGGGATCTACGGTCTCCTGCAATACAGCACGGCTCAGCAGACCCACGACATCGGAATTCGCATGGCGATGGGCGCCCGGCGAGAGGATGTTCTAAAGGCGGTCCTGCGGCACGGATTGCGGCTCACGCTGATCGGCGTGGCGATCGGCCTGGCAGGGGCCTGGGGACTGACCCGATTCCTCGCGAGCCTGCTGTACGGCGTCCCTCCGACGGACTGGCTGACGTTCGTCTGCGTGTCGCTGATCTTGATCGGCATCGCCCTGGTGGCGAGTTATCTCCCGGCCCGGCGGGCTGCGAGAGTCGATCCGATGGTGGCGCTGAGATGCGAATAGAGAGGAGATCACGGTCGACAGTTGGCAGTTGCCGGTAAGAGGGCGACGACAGCGAACTGGGAACTGATGACTGTGAACTGCGAACTGGAGTGTTGCTATGACGACCTTGTGGCAAGATGTTCGGTATGGATTTCGGATGTTGGCGAGGAGTCCAGGCTTTGTGGTGGTTGTGGTGGCGATTTTGGCCGCCGGGATCGGGGCCAACACGGCTGTGTTCAGCGTGGTCAACGCCGTGATGCTCCGACCCCTGCCCTACAAGGACTCCGACCGCGTGGTGCAGATCTGGCAATCGGGACTCGATCGTGTGGAGACGTTCAGGCATCGTCCGAACTTCTTTTACCTGCGTCAGAACAACCAGGTATTCGAATCGATAACCGGTATGCGCGGCCAACCGGTCTACGTTCGAGATATCGAGACGCCTCAAGAAATCTTCGCTGCGGCTGTCACGACGGACTTCTTCTCGTTCTTCGGAGTCAAGCCCATACTGGGTCGTGACTTCATCCCTGACGATGAGAAGCCCGAGCAGTCGCGTGTCTGCATCGTCGGCCACCGCTTCTGGCAGGAGCATCTCAAAGGCGATCCCAATATCATCGGCAAGAGTCTGAACCTGACGATCTACAAACAAACGCCGGACTACAAGCTGACGCTCTATACGGAAAACTGCACCATCGTAGGCGTCATGCCTCGGGGTTTCAGCTATCCCTACCATCGGCCCGTCCAGCTTTGGCGACCGATCCTCATGACCGAAGGGCCCGTCGGAGAACACGAACCGCCGGTAATTCCGCTGGCGCGTTTGAAAAAAGGCGTCACATTGGAGCAAGCCCAGGCGGATCTGGAGGTGCTCGCCAGCCATCTGCGATCATCCAAATCGCGCACGGATGCTGTGCCCCCCGTCGAGATCAACCGATTGCTTGATAAGATCCTCTGGGGACACAGAAAGCTGCCCTTGCTCATCTTCGGCGCTGCGGCGTTCGTGCTATTGATCGCGTGCAGCAACGTCGCCAATCTGTTCCTGGCTCGCGCCAGCGTTCGACAGCGTGAAATGGCCATGCGTCTGGCCCTGGGCGCATCGCGCGGCCGCCTCATACGACAAATGCTCGTCGAAGGGCTCATCCTGAGCACCGCAGCGGGCCTGATCGGACTTGTCCTGACGTCCTGCACGATCAAAACCCTGGTGGCCCTGTGTCCGGTCGACATTCCAAGGCTAAAGGAAACGAACATAGACCTTTCGGTCCTGGGCTTTGCGCTGGGCGTCTCGATCCTGACGGGCCTGCTTTTTGCGATCGCGCCGGCCTGGCGGGCTTCGGATGTCTCCGTCGGTCAAACGCTCAAGCAAGGACTGGGCCGCTGCGGAACAGACCGGCAATGGCGGCGCGTTCACAACAGCTTGGTGGTTTCGCAACTGGGCCTGTCCATGATCCTCCTCGTCGGCACGGCCCTGCTGATCCGAACCCTGATAACCCTGAACACCGTGGATCTGGGCTTCCACCCGGAAAACGTACTGGCGACCAGCATCACTCTGCCTTTGACCAAATACGCCAACGATAGCCAGTACGAGAACTTCTTCCGCCCCTTGCTCCAGCGTCTTGAGGCCCTTCCCGGAGTTCGCTCCACTGCGGTGGTCTTCGACAACGGAGGTGGCGCCGGCGCCTTTGATTTCAGCGGCAAGTGGGAAGTCGGCTTCACCATTGCCGGACAGCCCGATTCCGGGCAGAAGCGCTCGTTCAGATCGGTTTGCGTCTCTCCTGGGTTCTTCGACACCATGGGCATCAAGCTGCTCAGGGGGCAGACGCTGAGCGACCAGAATCCCAAAGGCATCGTCATTGATGAGGCATTGGCAAACAAGTGCTTCAGCGACATCGATCCCATCGGGCAAACGCTCATAGGCACGAACAAGTATCGACCCGGAGAAAACCTCGGCACCATCGTCGGCATCGTGAAGACCGTCACATCGCTCGACATGCCGGGATCTGCCGGGGGCGTCGCTTATCAGCAGAATCAGGAAGACGGCCTCGAGGCGTGGACCGTTGTCGTGGTCCGAACCGCGGGCAATCCGATGCGTGTGGCGCCGATGATCCGCAGTGTCGTAACCGAATTGGAAGGGGGGCAGGCAATTACCGAAATGGAGCCGCTGGAGACAGCACTGGCCCAGGAACTGGCCCCTCGGCGTTTCGTCATGATCCTGCTGGGCCTGTTCGCCGGCATGGCGCTGGCCCTGGCGGCTATCGGGATCTACGGTTTGCTGCAATACAGCACAACCCAACAACAGCGTGATATCGGGATTCGCATGGCCTTGGGCGCCACGCGAGCCAACGTCTTGACCGCCGTGCTCAGGCAAGGACTCATACTGATCGGAATCGGCGTCACCTTCGGCCTCGCGGGGGCCTTAGCCGCCACGCGCGTGTTGTCCAGCCTTCTATACGACGTGGCGCCGACCGATCCGTTGACGCTGATGTGTGTTTCTGTTGTCCTGAGCGCGATCACCCTGCTGGCCAGTTATCTCCCGGCGAGGCGGGCTGCGAGAGTCGATCCGATGGTGGCGTTGAGATGCGAGTAGAAGAGAGATCGCGGTTGACAGTCGGCGGTTGTCAGCAAGAAGCGACGACAGCGAACTGGAAACTAACAACTATGAACTGAGAACTGGAGTTCCGCGATGATGACCTTGTGGCAAGACATCAGGTACGCGTTGCGAATGCTGAGGAAGTCGCCCGGGTTCACGGCGATCGCTTTGATCACGCTGGCCGTCGCCATCGGGGCTAATACGATCGTGTTCAGCATCTCCGACGTGTTGCTGTTTCTTCAGCCGGGCAAGGTCCGGGATCGCGAGCAATTGGCATATTGTGCGTTCCAGGACACTCGGTATTCCTCGTTTCTCTATTCTGAGTATCTCACGATGCGCGACAGCGGCCTGGCCTTCCGCGACGTCATGGCGAAAGCCGGTCCTTCTCGGACGACCCTGGTCCAGGGAGAAATGGCTTGCCACGTATGGGCGAACTACGTCACGGCGAACTACTTCTCCGTCCTGGGGGTCACGCCGGTCTTGGGACGCGGTTTTCTGCCGGAGGAGGAGCGATCCGACTGTGCTCCTGTCGTGATTGTGAGCCATCACTGGTGGCGCCGCTTGGGGGGCGACCCGGAGATTCTCGGCAAGTTTCTGTGCGTCAACGGCACGGACTGCCAGGTTGTCGGCGTGGCGCCGGAGGGCTTCGTCGGCGTGACGCTCCTGGGCTCCGATCTCTGGCTGCCGCTGGGGACTTACCAGAGGGTGTCTACGATGGCCCGGTTCCGATCGGGGCAGGCGCCGCGGCTGGACGTCGTGGGACGACTCAAGCCGGATCTGGACATTTCGGCCGCCCAGGAGCAGTTGCAAACGCTGTTCCCCCGGCTCAAGCCGGCATGTCTCGAACGGGGCTTAGGCGGGCGTGCCGCTTTTGAGCTCCACCATCCCGGCCGTCAACAACTGTCGGGCGACAGCGAAGGGGACCGCCGATGGAGCGTCATGGTCAGTCTGATTCTGATCGCCCCGGCCACGATCATCCTGTTGATCGCCTGTCTGAACCTGGCGAACATGCTGATTGTCCAGGGGACCGCGCGTCATCGTGAGATTGCCGTCCGCATGGCTCTCGGCGCAGGGCGGTGGCGGATCGTCCGGCAGCTGCTCATCGAGTCCGGCCTGCTGGCGATCCTGGGAGGGGCCCTGGGTCTTCTGCCGGCTCTGTGCGGTACGCGGGTTCTCAATGTCCTGTCCGCGTCCGAGTTTGGGACGCCGCAATTCCATTTGAACGTTCGCGTCCTGGCCGGCACGCTGGGTCTGTGCCTGACGGCCACGCTGCTGTTCGGCTTGAGACCCGGCCTGCTGCTTTCCAAACGCGACATTGCCGGCGAGATGAAGGGGACCGTCGGCCGTGTGACACGGGCCATCGGACGGAAACGGGGCGGTCTCTCCGTGGCGGCTCAGATCGCGCTGGCCGTGGCCCTGGTGCTCAGCGCGGCGCTGCTGACCCGAAGCGCCCTGGAGACAGCGAGGTCCGATCCGAGCTACTCCCTGACGACAAGTTGGT
>CALMMH010000770.1 GCA_937868145.1 uncultured Phycisphaerales bacterium | reverse complement strand
TTCGGCTGCTTCTGCGCCACCGGGTGGGTCCGACCGCCGCTGTTCCATGCGTACCAGCCCATTGCGTCGAGGCTGCCGGCGTGCTCGCCCGTCGTTCCCGCTCGACAGGCGTACTCCCACTCGGCTTCGCTGGGCAGGCGAATGTTGCGACCGGTCTTTTCGCCCAGCCACCGACAGAACGCCCGTGCGTCGTGCCAGTCCAGACACACGACGGGCTCGCGGTCGGTCTGCACGTAACCGGGCCACCGCCAGTCCACCAGGTACTCGAAATGCCAACCCGTGTCCGCGGGCGAGAAAACACAGCCTTGTTTCTCCGCGTCGCTGACATAGCCGGTCTGCTCCGCGAACAGGCGGAACTGTCCCACGGTGACCTCCGTCACGCCCATGTAGTATGCGCGACGGATGGTCACCTCGTGGGCCGGCATCTCGTACGTCCAGTTGTATTCGTCCACGTAACTGTGCGGACTTCCCATTGTGAAACGACCGGGATCGATCCGAGCGAAGTCAAACATCACGCCGTCAACCTGGAGGACGAGTTGGGCCGCAGCAGCAGATCGACTCGCCTCTGCTGCGGCTCCGTCGGCTGCATTCGTCAGGAACATCGCTGTTGCGAGAAGGCAGAATCGGCGCGCAGGGGGCCCGTGTCTCATGGCATGGTTCTCCGCACATTCGTCGTCAATTGCTCTTGATCGACTTCACAGGTCGGCCGTAAACTTCGACCTCGGTGTAATGGTTCAGCTCGTCGTGGGTGTTGCCGTTGCTGTAGCAGCGGACGTAGCGGCCGCGGGCGCTCTTGGCGTCGATCAGCTTGCCCTCGTACGTCTCGGTGTACGTCAGATCCCGGCCTGCGCCCAGGCCCAGTGTGTTGTCCGCGTCGTTGTTGAAGATCGTCCGCACGCCTTTCTTGAAGGCCCGGTCGTCTGAGATCTGCACGACCACGTCGCTGTAAGCGCGGGGCCAGCGGTGATGATGCCAGAGGACGACCGCGTAGATTTCGCATTCTTCCTGAAGATCGATGGTGATGTGCTGCGGCTGGGGGCCCAGCTCGACCCAACTGCCGTCGACGGCCTCCTTGTCGCCGTCGGTGACCAGATCCAAACTGCCGGCGATTGGCTCGCGGTCGCTCGACGAAACCGGCTTGCCCCGCGCCAGGTTGACCGTTCCGGCCGGAGCCAGAAACGCCGGACGCGGGCCTCCTCGCGGCCGCTCGATGTTCGGCGTCCGCTCATCCTGCGGCGTGCCCTTGAACGCCGGCTTGGGCAACTCGATCGTGAGCGGTTCAAGACGGAAGTCCCCTCGGGCCGACGGCGTCGACGTGAACGCCGCGGTCTCTCCCGGCGTGCCGCGATAGCTCTGGCGGTTGTCGACCACACGGGCCGTGCGTGGCACGCCCACGTCGTAAACACTGGCCGGACCCGACGACGGATAGCTCATGACCCAATCCTCGCGGGCCAGCACGTTGCCCTCGGCGTCTTGATGCTCGACGCCGGCAGCGAGGACGCGCCGCGTCTTGGGGTCGGCCAGAACCGTCATGCGAATCCTCGCGGCCGGTTTGCCATTGATGGTCGAGGAGGGATCGCTCGTTTCGATGCCGTAGGCCCGCACGGTCCGACCCTCGTACTCGGTCTGGGATTTTTCCATCGCCACATCGTCTCGGGCCGCCAGGACCGCGAACGTCTGCACGAAGGTGTAGGCCGATTCGACACCGAAGGGCCCGGCCTTGGGCAGCTCGGAGATCTCCAGTCTCCTGGCTCGCGGACTGTAGGCGAGTTTCGCCTGCTTCGGGCCGTAGTCGAAAGCTACGACCGTCTCATCGTCGGACACCACGTAAGTCTCTTTTGCAGCGAAGTTGCACCAGTGCCGCTCGGTTCGCGCCTCGCCGTTGGTGTACCGCGTGGCGACCGCCAGCATCCACGAGGCGTCTTCGGTGGCCAGCCGCACGCGGTCGAAGTCGGTCGCGGCCTCGCCCGATCCCACCCACGTCCAGACCGCAGCCCCGGCCGCAATCAGAACCATCGCGGCAACCGCCAGCCACGCGGCAGGGCCGGGTTGGAAACGCGCCCGTACAACATTTGTCCGCGCCGCGCCGGCGGCGGTCTGTTCGAACGCCGTCAGCACCTGCCGACGGAGCCGCTCCCGGTGGGCCGGATCTGGCTGGTCGTCGATTCTCAGACCGGCAACGAGTTTTCGAAACTCACGTTTGTTTTCGGACATTTCCTCTTCTCCACGCCACATGGGCTGGACGGCCGAGTTTGAAACCCGCCCCTACGATTCATCCCCCCGCAACACCTCGTGCAGCCGACGGAGAACCCGGTGCAGCGTCACGCGGATCGTCGCAGGTCGCGCTTGGGTGATCCGGGCGATCTCGTCATAATCCATGTTCTCGAAGAACCGCAACGTCAGCAGGGTCTGGTGCTCGGGTTTGAGCTCCTGGATCGCCGCATACAACGCCGGCCAGTCCAGGTTCGACCAGGCGGCCGGTCCCTGCTCTGCCGCCTCGGAGGCGTCGAGCCTGTCCCGGCGGTGGTCCACGACGTTGCCCATGAGCCGCTGGCGCCGCAGGGTTTCACGGATGTGGGCATTCGCCTGGTTGGCCGCGATCGTGTAGACCCAACTGCGAAAGTCCTGTTCCGTCTGGCCCTTGAACTCCCGCATCGTGCGGGCGACCGTCAGGAACACGGACGACGTTACATCCTCGGCGACGGAGCGGTTGAACAGCCGATGCACGCAGAACCGGAAGATCCGGTCGTAATAGAGCTCGTACAGCCTCCCCAGGGCGGCCGCCTGGCTTTTCGCCAGGATCACAAGATCGTCGTAAGCCGTTTGTTCAACGGGTTTTGCCATAAGCGCGACCATTGCACAGAATCAATTGCGCATCCGGTTGCCATGTTACACAGCCGACCCGGGAAAATCCCCGAAAAACCCCGCGGTTCGCCGTATCGGCTGTCTTTTGCGTGTCGGCGGAATACGGAGGGGGTTATAATGCCCGCAGAAATGCATCCGTGAGACTCGATGTTTGAAAGGAGGCCGGCTCATGTGGCTGTCTCGACTGACGATTCTCGCATTCGTGGTGGTTTGCGCCGGGGGGTCGACCGGATGGGGTCAGGCCTACGGCCAGCCAGACCGGGATCAGCCCGGCGACGAGATGATCCAGGCTTACCTCGCCCGGGAGGCGCAACGGATCCATGAGACCTTCGCACAGGACATCACCTCCAAGGACGAGTGGGAGACGTTGCGGCCCCGATACCGGCGCGAGTACCTCCACATGCTGGGTCTGTGGCCGATGCCCGAGAAGACCCCGCTCAGGGCCACCGTCACCGGCACACTCGAAGGCGATGGATACGCCGTGGACATGCTCCATTACCAAAGTATACCCGGCCTGTACGTCACGGGGAATCTCTGGCGGCCGGCGAAGGTCGAGCCGGGGCAGCGGCTGCCCGCCGTGCTGTACGTCTGCGGACATTCCTTCTGCGGACGCGACGGGAATAAAACCGCCTATCAGTCGCACGGCCTGTGGTTCGCCCGCCACGGCTACGTGTGCCTCGTTCTGGACACGCTGCAACTGGGGGAAATCGCCGCCATCCATCACGGGACTTATCGCGAGGGTCGATGGTGGTGGCACTCTCGCGGGTACACCCCCGCCGGGGTCGAGTGCCTCAACGGCATGCGCGGAATCGACTACCTCATCGGTCGACCGGACGTGGACCCCGAGCGGATCGCGGTGACTGGCATCAGCGGCGGGGGCGCGGCCACCTTCTGGATCGCGGCGGCCGACGAGCGGGTGAAGGTCGCCGTCCCGGTCAGCGGCATGGCGGACCTGCCGTCCTACGTCTCCAACCGCGTCATCAACGGCCACTGCGACTGCATGTTCCTCTACAACACATACCAATGGCCGTGGACCCGGATCGCAGCCCTGATCGCACCGCGGGCGATGCTCTTCACCAACAGCGATCAGGACTCCATCTTTCCGATGGACGCCAACCAGCGCGTCATCAATCGTCTGGAGCGGGTCTACAGTCTGTACGGCGCGTCGGATTTCGTCGACAGCTTCGTCAGCATCGGCGACCACGCCTACCGCCGCGACATCCGCCAGGCGGCCTATCGCTTCATCAACATGCACCTGAAGAACGACCCGCGCGTCGTCGAGGACAGCGAAGTGGACATCCCCACCGGTCCTCGCGACCATCGCGAGTATTCCATCGACCGGACGAAGCTCCGCGTTTTCCCGACGGACGCCGACCTCCCGAAGGATGAGCTGAACACCACGATCGACCGGCGCTTCGTGCCCATGGCGCAGGTCGAGCCGCCTGAAAGAGGCGCCTTCGAGGGCTGGAAGAACTCGATTCTCGCGGAGCTGCGCGACGTCACATTCCGCCATTTCAGTGAGCCGATCCCGCCGGCGGAAGTGCTCGAACAGGATGGAGCACAACAGTGGTGGCTCTCTTCCGAAGCCGACATACGGGTGCGATTGCGATCGCTGACGAAACCTGCCTCCCAGGACAGATCCGCCCGCATTCTGCTGGTGGTGGAGGACGCGGACCCCAACGAGACTCTGGATTGGCTCGACCGCGTGCGCGAGTCCAATGACGCCGTATATGTGCTTGCTCCACGCGGCGTGGGCGAGACTCGCTGGACGCAGAAGAACCCGCCAAACTACGTCGAACGTTCGCACGTGCTGCTCGGCCGCACCGTCGATGACGGACGAATCCGCGACGTGATCGCAGTGGCGAGATACCTCCGCGGCAAACACGATGGAGCGGTCCCCGTCCATATCTGTGGCCGGCGTGGAGCGGCGATCCTGGCCGCCTATGCGGCTCTATGGGACGCCAGGATTTCCGGCGTCACAGTCGTCGATCCACCGGCATCCCACATGGAGACGGGCGCCCCGCAACTGCTGAACGTCTTGCGGGTATGCGACATACCGGATGTGTTCGGGATGCTCGCCCCGCGTCCGTTGACGATCCACGGCCAAACCGCCGATTGGGAGAAAGTAGCTCAGATCTATTCGGCGGCAGACGCTCGGGACAACCTGCAGTTCAGAGCCGCCGCGCAGTAACCCGGGCGGGCCATCTTTGACACGAACACCGATTGCGCCGACGCCGGGCCGCCCGAATTGCTATTGTGCCGGGACGGCAGGTCGGTATATCATGACGCAACTGCTCGAAGATGATCGATACATGACTTTGAGGTGACGCATCATGAAAACGACCGCTCCATCCCTTCGTTCGATCGCTCCTTTTCTCGCGCTGGCGGTAACTTGCTGTCTGGCGATCTCAAACCCGGCCCGCGCCGTGACCTCCGCCAAGATCCGCAAATCGTTTGCCGAGCCGCCGCGGGAGTATGCCTCTTCGCCGCTGTGGGTCTGGAACGACCGGCTCACCGAGCAGCAGATCGTCGACACAATGAACGACCTGGCGGGCCAGCACGTCAGGCAGGTGTTCGTCCATCCGAGGCCCGGACTGATGACGCCGTACCTGTCGGAGGAGTGGTTCAAGCTCTGGAAGATCACCCTCCGCGAGGCGAAGCGACTCGATATGAACGTGTGGATCTACGATGAGAACTCCTACCCCTCGGGCTTCGCCGGCGGATTCGTGCCCGACGCGATGCCGGAGTCGCGAGGGATGGGCCTGGCCATCGAAGAAAAGGACACGCCGGTCAAGGCGGACAAGGACCTCGTCGCGGTCTTCAAGCCCGCGGCCGACGGATATGAAAACGTCACCGAGCAGGCCAAGGCCGGTCAATGGCCCGAAGGCAAGTACCTGGTGGCGTCCCTGCGGTGGGCGGGGACTTCCGGCTGGTACGGCGGCAAGTTCTACGTGAACCTCCTGACGCCGGGCGTGACGGAGAAGTTCCTGGAACTGACGATGGAGCCGTACGTCAAGAACATCGGCAAGGAGTTCGGCAAGCGCGTGCCGGGCGTGTTCACCGATGAGCCGCACCTGTCCCCGGCGGGCGGCCTGCCCTGGGCGAACGATCTGCCGGAGGTGTTCAAGAAGCGGTGGGGCTACGACCTGGTCGAGAGCCTGCCGAGCCTGGCCAAACCGGTCGGCGACTGGAAGCGCGTGCGGCACAACTATGAGCAGGTCCTGCTGGAGCTCTTCATCGAGCGGTGGGCCAAGCCGTACTATGAATACTGCGGCAAGCACGGGCTCGAATTCACCGGGCACTACTGGGAGCACGAGTGGCCGAACTGCACGATGGCCCCGGACAACATGGCGATGTATGCCTGGTTCCAGAGGCCCGCGATCGACAACCTGATGAACCAGTACAGCGAGGACGTGCACGGGCAGTTCGGCAACAGCCGGACCGTCAAGGAGCTTTCGAGCGTGGCCAACCAACTCGGCCTTCAGCGAACGCTGTGCGAGGCCTACGGCGCCGGCGGCTGGGACCTGCGGTTCGAAGACATGAAGCGGATCGGCGATTGGCTCTACGTCCTGGGCGTCAACACGCTCGACGAACACCTGTCCTACATTACGATCCGCGGCGCGAGAAAGCGCGACCATCCGCAGTCGTTCTCGTATCACGAGCCCTGGTGGAAGCACTACCACGTGATGGCCGACTACTTCACGCGGCTCTCGCTGATCATGTCCCAGGGCAAGCAGGTGAATCACATTCTCGTTCTCGAGCCGACGACCACTGCCTGGATGTACCAGGGCGACGGCGGCAAACTCGCCGAGATCGGCAACAGCTTCCAGAAGCTCGTCGTGGACCTCGAACAGGCGCAGGTCGAGTACGACCTGGGCTGCGAGGACATCATCGCCTGCCACGGCTCGATCGACGGCTCGCGCCTGAAGGTGGGCCAACGGTCGTATGACGTCTTGGTTCTGCCGCCGTTCACGGAGAACCTCAACGACAAGACCATGGACCTTCTGGCCGCGTACGTCAAGGCCGGCGGCAAGGTCCTCTGCTGTGGGGACGCTCCGACCTGCGTCGACGGCAGCCCATCGGACCGAGGCCAGGCGGCGGCAGCCCTCGCAGGCTGGAAGCGAATCGAGACCGCCGCACTCCCCCAGAGGCTCGCGGCCGAAGTGAAGATGAAGGATGGCTTCGCCATCGATCCGTTGAAGGACAGCAAGGGCAATCTGTTCCATCACAGGCGCGTGGTCGATGACGGCGAGTTCCTCCTGCTGGTCAATACGAGCATCACGGATCACGTGACGGCACACCTCACCGCCAGGGCCGCCAGCGTCGAGCAGTGGGACCTACACACCGTGAAGGTGTCGCCGTACCGCTGCGAGAACATGAAGGACGAGGCGAGAACCTACTTCGAGCTTCCGCCGTGCGGGAGCCTGCTGCTGTTCCTGTCGAAGAAGGCCCGGGACCCGATGCCGGCGCTCAAGCAGGACATCCGTCCGATCGTGGCCAAGGGCGAGTTCCAGATCGCTCCGCTGGCAGACAACGTCCTGACGCTGGACTTCGTCGACGTCAAGGCGGGCGGCGAGACGAAGAAGAACGTGTATTTCTATGCGGCCAATCAGTTCGCGTTCGCCAAGAACGGCATGCCCCGCAATCCGTGGGATAGTAGCGTCCAGTTCAAAGACGAGCTGATCACCAAGACCTTCCCGGCCGACAGCGGCGTCGAAGCTTCGTACCGGTTCACGATCGAGGGTTCCGTGCCCGAGAAGCTTTGGATCGTGATCGAGCGGTCCGATCTGTACAAGGTCACGTGCAACGGCACACCGGTCGCGGCGGCCAAGGGCCAGTGGTGGCTGGACAAGGCGTTCGGCAAGATCGACGTCGCCAAGACCGCCAAGGTCGGCGAGAACGTCGTGACGATCCAGGCGTCGCCGTTCACGATCTACAGCGAGATCGAATCGGCGTATCTGCTCGGGTCGTTCACACTCAAGGCGGTCGAGTCCGGGTTCGTGGTCGTCGGCCAGTCGAAGCCCGCGATGGCGATGGGAAGCTGGAAGGCCCAGGGTTACCCGTTCTATGCGGCGGGCGTCTCGTACCGCCGCACGTTCGACATCTCGAAGCCGAAGGGACAATATGCAGTCGGCCTGAACAAATGGTACGGCAGCGTCGCGGAGGTCCTGGTCAACGGCAAGGCCGCCGGCTGCATCGTGTCGCAGCCGTGGACGTGCGACGTGACCAAGCTCCTGAAGAAGGGGACCAACACGATCGAGGTTCGCGTGATCGGCACGCTGAAGAACACGCTCGGCCCGCACCACAACGGGACGGGCCTGGGCAGCGCGTGGCCGGGCTCGTTCCAAAGAGGCCCGGAGACCGGCCCGCCCGCGGGCGACCAGTACCACACGGTCGATTACGGCCTCTTCGAGCCGTTCGTCCTGCTGCAGACCGTGACGGAATGAATAAATGTGCGGGTGAACTCGTTTGTAGTGTGCCCGTCAGGGCATATCTTTCACAGACACGAAGGATAACGCCTTACGGCGTCACTACAAACGGGCGGCCGTCGGGCGAAAGACGTACGCGTCCTTTTCGTCGAAGTAGCCGCAGGTGAAGGCCGACAGGGGCAGGCCGGTCCGCAGGGCCAGCATCAGAGCATAGAGAAAGACCTGGATATGAGCGTCGCGTTCGGCGGCCGCTCGCGGCTTGAAGTCCCAGACGCCGATCCGGCCGTCGGGCTCGGCGCGAAGGACGTCGATGTGGCCGGTGAGCGTGTCGCGGCGCCCGAAGACGCGCGCGTAGTCCTCGAATTCCCAGGACTCCATCCACACGGGCACTTCACAGGCGATCGTGGTGGGATCACAGTCGAGGAAGTACTTTTGCAGGTTCTCGTGCCGGCTGCTGAGGAAATCGTGGGCACGGCTCTCATCGGCCAGGGCGATGATGCCGTGGTCGGCGAGTCTCGTCAGCGGAATCTCGACGGCCAGGCCGCTGCGACGCACGCGCGAGGCCCGGAACGTCGTGCCGCGGAACAGGTGGTTCGGACAGTCCGCGAACAGGCGGTGCAGATAGTTCGCCATGGGCTCGGGCAGGCGGACTGTGCGGGCCAGAGCCAGTCTGTAGCGATAATAGCCTGGCGTGTGATCGAAGGAATGTGTTCGTACATCCTGAGATCGTCGCACTCGGGAGGGGAAAAAGACGCCGTAATTGTCCAGTTTCAGCTCGGGAACGATCTTTTGATGCCGGCCCTGGAGGATGTCCGCCATCGTCGTCTGTGGCCGAGACTCCCGTCGCGTGAGCCAGAGCCGCTCTTTGATCGCGTCGCGGACTCTTTCGGGCTGCGAGGAGTCGATGGCAATGCAACGGCACTCCACCGGCGCATTGCCGCCATCCATCGCAGGCAGCTCCAGGTCGAAATCATACACTGGAAACTCCTTGCGCAGACAGTCGCAGAGTAACCGACCAAGAATTTGCGATGCATCGCTTCTGGGCAAGAGAAAGAGATTCGGATGCTTGATGGCGGCCGGCAGTTTGCTCTTGGAAATGCTCAGAATCACAGCCCGTCCGCTGTCTGCGGCGTGTTGCCATTTGCTGTGTTCGAAATCCACCGGGCCTGACGCCGATCCCATGCGTTACATACTGCCGTCGATCACGGCAGGTTCGACGCCCGGAGCCGCAATGCCCCGACGAGAGAGCAACGAACCTTCCAGGCGGTACAGAGAGACCAGGGCTTTGAAGTAGTTC
>CALMMH010000769.1 GCA_937868145.1 uncultured Phycisphaerales bacterium | reverse complement strand
ATCCTGGCCCGTTTCGAGCAGGTGGAGGAGGCCCTTTGTGTCCGCCGCAGCGAACAGTTCCCGGGCGGAGGTCAACTCCCGGGCGAGCTGAGCCAGTCTCTGCTCCCCAGTCAACACGATCGGAGGCGCAACTTCTTGATTATCGGGCACTTGCGCAGTCTTCTCGTTCTTATCTCCCGGCGTAACCGCTTCCTCATGGCCGGTCAGGTGCCGGGCCAGCAGCAGGACCGCCAATAGCAGGACCGCCGCCGCCGCGAGTTTTGTGATTCGACTCTGCATGATCGCTCTCCCGGTATCCCGCCACGAACGGGCGGGGGTTCCGCTGGTGGAGGTTTCCAGGGCCGAGAACATCTCCGACAACGTCCGATCATCGAAAGCCGTCGAGGTATGGTCTCGAAGCCCGGCCAGAAGCCGTTCTATTTCTTCTGCTGGTCTCATGGTTCGAGCTCGCTATTCAATAGCGACCGCAGTTTGTCGATTCCGTATCGATACCGCCCGCGGGCGGTGTTGGACGAGATCCCCTGGTGTTGGCCGATCTCCTCGAAGGACAGGCCCGCCTGGGTTCGCAGGAGCAGAACCTCCCGCTGGTCCAGAGGCACCTGCTCCAAAGCCATCCGCAGGCGGCCTTCCATTTCGGCGGCTGCGACCGACACGTTCGGGGCCTGAGCATCCGCCGGCGGGCGACTCACCTGATCCTCGCGCCGGCGATGGCGAATCTCGGTCCTCGCCAGATCGCGGACTCGATTGCAGACGCTCACGCACAGGTAGCTCCGTAAACTCGTGGCCAGATGCAGCCGGGACACGTTTTTGGCGAACGCCACGAAGACATCATGCACAATATCTTCCGCGACGACCCGATTTCCGGTCAAAGCGTTGGCCAGCGTGAGCAGAGAGTCCTTGTGCGCCTCGTAGATCCGGCGCAGGGAATCCCTGCACCCCTGCGATGCCTTTCTCAATAGGACTTCGTCGCTGTCCATCGATCGTCCGAAAATACGACACTTTGCCGGATGGTCCATCCACAAGTAGAGACGTCCATCATGCCGGTTCGGTATGGCGACGCCAGAAGAAAATGGAGGCCGTCGCCACAATCGGCACGGACGTGCCGGCCGACAAATCGGTCGCAAACCCTACGCCCGGCACACCCCCCGCACAATTCTGCTCTTTCTGGTCGTCAACACGCGTTCCACGCGTGAAAATGGCTGCAATGGGCTTTTTTCGCGTCCCCCGCTCTGCTATAATAACGACATGGTTTCGGAACCGCGTACTCGATAAGAAGTAATTTCCCGGAGGAGGATGCAATGGACGAAGCCAGTCTTGAGGGCGCGTTGAACGAGTTAGCCAAACAGTTCGGAGACAACGTGGATCTGAACCAGGCGAAACTGGCCGATCTGGCCAAACAGGCCGAGAGCAATCGCAAGCAGCTCCAGAAGAGCATCAACACGCTCCAGGAGTTGCTGGACTACCTGCGGGTCTGCATCAAATACCAGGCGTTCGACCTGGAGGCGACCCGTCGCGAGAACACGTACCTGAGAAAGCTGATCGACGATACGCCGCGCAACGAAGAGGGCGGAGCGTAGAGTCGGCGGCCTCGCCGATGGGGGTTGGGGGTTGACCTGCAAAAGGTTCCGAAGCGTCTAAGCAGCTCTGTAGGTCCGTCTCCACTGCGGGTTATCCGTCGCAGGCAGATTGTCTCGTTTTTTTTCACGATCTTGGGGGTGCTCCCGAAATCAGGGAGACTGCACGCGTTTCTGTGACCGTTTTGCACACGAAAGTGCCCTGGGCCTCAGAGGTTATGTTTTTGCCTGGACATGGGGGAAAGTTTCCAATGGATTTTGCCGATACCTAAATATCGGGGGTGGAACCCCCTTCGGAGCACGAACACGGAGGTAAGCTGCGTCATATAACTATAGGTCCGACGAGGCAAGTAATCGATCTTCGACCTGCTGCGTGAACTTCCCAGCCCAGCCAGGCTGACCAAGTTGACAAGGCCGGAGAATTGTGGGATAAGATGAACGTCCTCGGAAAGACGGGCAATGTGAAGCCGTAACGAACGAAGGGATACTGGCATTCATTGGAGTAGGTCATAGACGAGATGTTTGAGCGATTTACAGACCGAGCGAGAAAAGTGATGGCGCTGGCCAACCAGGAGGCGCAGCGTTTCAATCACGAATATATCGGGACCGAGCACATCTTGCTGGGCTTGGTGAAAGAAGGCAGCGGCGTCGGCGCGACGGTTCTCAAGAACCTCGACGTGGACATCAAGAAGCTGCGTCTGGAGGTTGAGAAACTGGTCAAGAGCGGCCCGGACATGGTCACCATGGGCAAGCTCCCCCAGACCCCGCGAGCCAAGAAAGTCATCGAGTACGCCATCGAGGAAGCCCGGGCCCTCAACCACAACTATGTAGGCACCGAGCACATCCTGCTGGGCCTGCTTCGAGAGAGCGAGGGAATCGCCGCCCAGGTGTTGATGAACCTGGGTCTGAAACTCGAAGACGTCCGCCAGGAGGTCCTCAACCTGCTCGGCGCCGGAGTGGAAGACGCCCCCAACGATCTGAACCTCAAGATGGGTCCGGCCATCGGTCGCAAGACCAAGAGCAAGACCCCGGCGTTGGACAGCTTCGGCCGCGATCTGACCCAACTGGCCATCAACAATGAACTGGACCCGGTGATCGGCCGAAGTCGCGAGATCGAGCGGCTGATCCAGATCCTCTGTCGGCGCACGAAGAACAATCCCGTGCTGCTCGGCGAAGCCGGCGTCGGAAAAACGGCCATTGTCGAGGGTCTCAGCCAGCAGATCATCAACAAGCAGGTGCCCGAAATCCTCAAAGAGAAACGCATCGTGGTCCTGGACCTGGCGATGATGGTCGCCGGAACCAAGTACCGCGGGCAGTTCGAAGAGCGAATCAAGGCGGTCATCAACGAGGTGCGTCGCGCCACCAACGTCATCCTGTTCGTGGACGAGCTGCACACGCTCGTCGGCGCCGGCGGGGCCGAAGGCGCGATCGACGCGTCCAACGTCCTGAAGCCCGCGTTGGCCCGAGGCGAAGTCCAGTGCATCGGCGCCACCACGCTCGACGAGTACCGCAAGTACATCGAAAAAGACGGCGCCCTGGAGCGGCGGTTCCAGACGATTATCGTCGAGCCCCCTTCCAAGGACGAGGCGTTCGAGATCCTTCGCGGTCTCCAGGATCGCTACGAAGCGCACCACCGGGTGCGATTCACCAACGAAGCCCTCTTCCAGGCGGTGGAGCTGTCGACCCGGTACATCACCGGCCGCTGCCTGCCCGACAAGGCGATCGACGTCATGGACGAGGCGGGCGCCCGCGTCCGGCTCAAGAACATGACGCCCCCGCCGGACTTGACCAAGATCGAGTCGCGGGTCGAAGAGCTGCAACGGGAGAAGGACGAAGCGGTCCGCAACGCGGACTACGAACGCGCCGCCTCCCTGCGGGATGAAGCCCAGCAGCTCGTCGAGGAGAAGAGCCAGCTTCAGAAGAAATGGTACGAGCAGAACAAAGAAACCACCGGCGTGGTCGACAACGAGATCATCGCCGAGGTGGTCAGCAATATGACGGGCGTTCCGCTGACGAAACTCGAGAAGAAGGAAACCCAGCGGTTGCTGGAGCTCGAGAGCGAGCTGCACAAAACCGTCGTGTCGCAGCATGACGCGATCACCGCGATCGCCAAGGCCGTGCGACGAAGCCGAAGCGGCATGAAGGACCCGAACCGTCCGATGGGCTGCTTCATCTTCCTCGGACCCAGCGGCGTCGGCAAAACGCTGCTGGCCCAGGCGCTGGCGGAGTTCATGTTCAACGACCGCAACGCGCTGGTCCGGCTCGACATGAGCGAGTTCATGGAGAAGCACAACGTCAGCCGGCTCGTCGGCGCCCCTCCGGGATACGTCGGCTACGAAGAAGGCGGCCAGCTCACCGAGCGAATCCGCCGTCGGCCGTACGCGGTGCTCCTGCTCGACGAAATCGAGAAGGCGCATCCGGACGTCTACAACATGCTGCTCCAGATCATGGACGAAGGCCGCCTGACCGACAGTTTCGGCCGCGGCATCGACTTCCGCAACGTGGTCTTGATCATGACCAGCAACATCGGCGCCGAGCTGATCAAGAACCAGGGCGGATTCGGCTTCGGCAAGAAGTCGGCCGAGCACAGCTACGAGAAAATGAAGGACATCCTGTCGAAGGAAGTCGAACGACACTTCCGGCCGGAGTTCCTCAACCGCGTCGACGACACGATCGTCTTCCACCCGCTGACCCGGGAAGACTTGCAGACCATCGTCGATTACGAGTTGAGCAAAGTGTTCAAGCGTCTGGTCGAGCACGGGCTCAAGCTCGAGCTGTCGCCGGCGACCAAGGAGTTCCTGATCGACAAAGGGTACAATCCGGAATTCGGAGCAC
>CALMMH010000768.1 GCA_937868145.1 uncultured Phycisphaerales bacterium | reverse complement strand
GCTCTCCGTTCGCGGGCCTGCCGTCAATCCCTCGCAAATCCAGGAGATTTTTCCGGACCCGGCGTCCAGGCGCACCAACGCACGAACGAATTCCCCGGGTGTACCGGCATAGACGATGCCGGCAAAGTATACGCCTGCCAGGCACAGAGCCACGACAAACGACATGCTCCGCCAGGGGAGCCGCCCCGCTGAACCCGTCCGTCTGGCTTTCCAGATCGATACGGCAATCGCAGCCCCGACCACTACGGCAAAGGCGGCGACCGCTCTCCACCCCATATCCGGCTGGACGCGATTGCTCAGAAGGTAACGGTCCGGCATCTGATACCCGGCTGCCCGATAGAGCAGGAGAAGAAAAGGCGCCACCGCGGCAAAGACTCCTGCGAGAACCACCGGAAGAGAACAAAGAACCGTGAATCGTCTGGACTCCCCGCTCGGGGTCTGCACCGTATGCGATGCCCGGCCTCGGCTCAGCAGGTGCGCCGCGCACAGCATGCCCCCCAGAACAAGGGGGGACGCCGCCACAGCAACCATGATCAGCCCTTTCATCGAGCCCAGGTCCAGGGAGAACCCTTTGCTCTTGAACACAGCCCCCGACAGAGCGGCAAACAACAGACACAGTGCGGCGGCCGCCAGGTGTTGCCGGGATTTCCAGGGTGTGAGAAGCGAAGCAGTCGCCACACAGAGGAAGAACATCATGATCGAGACGAGCCAGTGACGCATGGGGGCATCGTCCGGATTGAGCAACTGCCGGCCGAACAGAGCGAGGATGGCCGTGGCGACGAGCATCTGCACAAACAGGAAGAGCCTCGCGTGTCGCCCCGCCGCCTGCAATGTCGTCCGCCCGCATCTGGGGTCGCTCATCGCGCTGCGAATCCCCGTCGCCACAAGCAGGAGTGCGAACGCAAAGACCGCATAGCGACACGCTGTCTCCCCGACGGCGGAGTGCCCGCGTTCATAGCTGGTGGTCACATAGACCGCGTCGCCCCAGACGATCGGAGAGGAATGGCCGCGTCCGGGAATGGCGGTCTTCCAGGCAACGTTCTCCGAAGACGACCAATGCACCGGTCCGGCGTCGGAGACGCAGCGTCCCTGTCTCTCGGCGCCGTGGAATCCCGGCCAGTTTCCGCTGGAGAGGCCGGAGACAACCAGCACAATCACGGCAGCCGTCGTCACCCTAGGGTGAGTGCGGGACAAGTCGTGCACAAGCCCTTCCTTCCCACCGCCGGGAGACTCGCTCCCAGGCGGAAAACCTCACAACTCTCTTCTCATGCTGTCCTTCTTCTTCAGAGCCAGGACAAACATCGCCATCGCCGCATAGGGAAGCAGATACCCCACGATATCGTTGTCGGGAGAGGACGACAGCGCGCAACCGCCGCCGCCACCACCGCCATCGCCGCCACTGCTGCTGCGGACCTCGCTCTCCAGAACGTAGAAGGACGTCAGGTGCGTCGTCTTGAACGAGACCATGGGCGTTCCATTCCCCGCCGTTGCGTTCGTGATCTGGGAGATCCCCTGCTGGCTGAGAGTCCCGGTCTGGGCATCGTACCAGTAAGGCACTGCCCGGCCGGTGCTCGATGATCCATAGGGTATTGTCACCGTCACAGGCACGGAGAATTCCACTCCGCTGGGGCCGATTTCACACCCGGCGATGCAGGTGGGCCCGAAACTCTGAGGGTTGTAGACTTGGAAGATGGCGAAGGTCGCGTCGCAGCCATACGCGTTCGACGGAAGCACCAGAGAGGTATCTTCGATGCCGTCGATGGAAGCCGGAGCCGGACCGACTCGTCCGCCTGCTGAACGCGTGATCAAAGCGGAGGCCAGTGCCGTAGGTCCGAAGTGCGTCCCTCTGGCGCCGTAGATTCGGGCAGTGCCGTCTGCGTCGTCTGTCCAGAGAATCACAGGTTGGCCGTGCTCGTCGAACCCGAGAGCCGGCTCGCTCTGGTCCGAGTTGGCGCCGTCGTCGCCGACCAGGACGTTCGTTCCGGCCGTACCGGAGCGGATCTCTACGAAGTACAGATCGCTATCGGCGCTGTCGCCCGCGGAGCGATAGTCCTGCCAGCAGGCGTAGACATGCGTGTTGTCGAACGGATCGCGCACGGCGATGATCGCCGGAGCGGACTGGCCCGCATCGCTCGTGTCGTCGACGATGCACGTACCGGCCAGAGGACTGCCCGGCAACCCCGTGGAACTGGCGTAGAGAATGTCCGAACCGCCCACGGCGTCGTCGCACCAGACCAGATGGAGCACGGACGCGCCGGCCTCGACCGCAAGAGCGGGACTGTGCTGATCGCCGGCGCCGGTCACGACCGCCACATTGCTCCAGGAGGCGCTCGACGCTCCATAGATGTCGGTCAGACCGCTTCGCGCGTCGGTCCAAACCACATAGACCACGTTTCCTGCACCGACGGCCAGGGCCGGTTCCGTCTGATCCGCCGCATGAGACGTCACCTGGGTGGTCGTCTTGGTGGCGAACGACGTGTTCGAGGAAGTCACGCAGATGTTCTGATTGCCCGCGCCGTCGTCTTCATAGGCGACGTACACGCGCGGAGGATCGGTGTCGTCGATGGCGATGGCCGGGCACGTTTGGTTGTCGTTGGAGTCCGTGACCCGAACGGCGTTCTGCCAGGTGACCCCGTCCGAGCTGCACGACAGGTAGATGTCCCAATTGCCGCGGCGATTGTCCTGCCACGCGACATACACGACGTCGTCCGATGCAACAGCCACGACGGGATCGCACTGGTCGCTTGCCAGATCCGTCAATCGAACGGGTACGCCCGCAAACACGGTTTGCCCCTCGTGCTTGGCGACGTAGATCTCTCTGCCGCCCGCCACTCCGGAATCCCAGACCGTCCAGAGATTCCCCTGGCTGTCGGCGTCGATCGCCGGATGGGCGCTGGCCGGACCGCCGGCGCTGATCGCTTCATTCTGTCCGAAAGACTGCATTTCCGTCACAAATTCATAGGTGTAGGGCGTCATCACGTTGTTGGCCAGATCCGTGGCCGTGACGCGGACCGACACTTGCTGCTCGTGGTTGAACAGGTCGCTCGGCGCGAAGTGATAGCGATAGCTGGCCCCGGTCCCCGTCCGCCGGCAGACGCCGTAATCGCTCTGAACCTGGGCCTGGTTGCCCGAGTAGACGAGCTGCCCGTCGACCTGGATCGTCACCGTGTTGGCGTCCACGCCCCGTCCGCCGTCGGAGACGGTCAGAGCGATCAGGGGATTGATCGGCGCCTGAATGGCGTCGGCCCCAGGAGACAGATCCCCTACCACAGGAGCTGTCTCATCCGAGACGTTGCCCACCGTGATCGTGACCTGCTCCGTGTCGGTCAGGCTGCCGTCGCTGGCGACGAAGGTGACCGAGTGAGCGCCGGCCTGGGCAAAAGACGGCACCCAGGTGAACACGCCGCCGGCGAAACTCGCCCCGGTCGGCAGTCCTGTGGCCGAATAGCTCACGGAATCGCCGTCCGGATCGGTCGCGCTGGGCGAAACACTCAGAGAGAAATTTTCGTTGACCTGCTTACCCCCGATGGACGCCAGGACCGGCGCCCGGTTGACGTTGGCCACCGTGATGGCGATGGTCTCGGAGTCCTGGGCCTGCCCGTCGCTGACGGCGAACGTCACGCTGTGGCTGCCCGCCTGATTGAAACCGGGCGTCCAGGTGAAGACCCGATTGGCGAAACTCGCCCCGGCCGGCAGACCGCTCACCGAATACGTGAGAGGGTTGCCGTCCGCATCCGTCGCGCTGACGGTGAAGCTGAGCGTCTGGTTCTCGCTGGCGTTCTTGTTCCCGATGGCCGCCAGCGCCGGCGGATGGTTGGAGCCGCTCAGAACCGTGATCGTGATGGTTTCGGTGACCGCGACGTGGCCGTCGCTGACCTGGAAGAGAGCTTGATAGCTACCCTCCTGGTCATCACTCGGCGTCCA
>CALMMH010000767.1 GCA_937868145.1 uncultured Phycisphaerales bacterium | reverse complement strand
GAAGGACGAATTCTGACCGGTGGTGTTGTGTCTAGGGCCGGTGGACGCCCCCGGAATGCGCGGATCACATGTCACCGACAACAGCGAAGGGGAACTACGGAATGGGGTACTCGTTTCTTGACTTGGCCGAACAGGTGCTGAAAGGGGCGGAACGTCCACTAACCTACCAGGAGATATGGGAAGTGGGCGTCACATCAGGCCTTTCATCTCAGATGAAGACGTCGGGGAAGACCCCTTGGCAGAGTCTCGGGGCACAACTTTACGTTGATGTGCGCGACAATCCGGATTCGCAGTTCATCAAGGTTGGCAAGAGACCTGCTAGGTTCTTTCTCAAGAATCGCGAGTCAGAGGTGTCCAACAATGTCGTTTCCGAATTGGAAGAACACGAAGCGAGAACGGCTCCACGTGCACCCAGATTCAAGGAAAGGGACCTCCATCCTTTGCTTGCCTACTTCGCATATGCCATTCCCTCTTTCAACCGTGGTCGGTCTATCTACACCAAAACGATCCTGCATGAGAAGTCAGCCAAGCAGGGATACAATGAGTGGGTTCACCCTGACATGGTTGGATTCTACCTTCCCATTGAGGATTGGCGCCCGGAAGTCATTGAATTCAACCGGCTATCAGATAATAACTCCATTCGTCTATTCTCGTTTGAGATCAAGAAGGCCCTCAGCAAGGCGAATTATCGGGAATCGTACTTTCAGGCCGTCTCCAACTCCTCCTGGGCCCATGAGGGATACCTTGTGGCAGCGGAGATCCTCCAGGATGATGATTTCCTCGCGGAACTAGAGCGACTTGCCGCCTCATTTGGCATTGGTATCATCCGTCTCGACCTCGCAGACATTGATTCTTCTTCGGTCCTCTACCCGGCGCGACCCAAAGGTGCCCTGGATTGGGAGACCATCAACAAACTCTGCGATCAGAACCCTGATTTCGAGAAGTTCGTCGAGGATGTGAAGATTGACTTCGAGTCGAAGCGGATACACAAGGCTGAATATGATGATGTGGTCAAGAATCCCGTTCAGTACATCCGGGAGAGACTCAAGATTGAACAACCGCCCGGGGCGGCTGACTGATGAATGGCTGTGGGGTGCGAAACCAGTTGAGAAGAACAGATGATAATGCCTATTCAGCCAATAGATCCCTTCACGCCGGAAGCGGCGCGGCGATGGAAGAGAGTTCCGCAATGGGCACAGCGGAAGATTCTCGACAATGTGTTCTGCAGACGGTGTATTGCATCGGTTACGGTCATCCTGGAGGTGGCGGAAATGGAGGGAGATGACCTCATCCTGCGAGGCAAGTGCAAGAACTGCGGTGCGGCCGTCTGCCGAGTCGTTGAGCCGGAACAGGAATGAGAAAGTATCCGATGACCGGGAACAGCGTCGCTAGTTACCGGCGGATCGGGCCCTCGTCGTTTCGAGGGAGAGCGAATTGATCTCAAGTATCAGGAAGCATACGGCGGTCGGTGTTTGCTGTGGCTCTCCATGAAGCTCCGATAGACCCTGTAGTGCTCGGTGTCTTCATAGGGGACGGACGGGATGGGGGTGTGGTCGAAGCTGTAGATCGTCGCGCCGGGACAGGCCATCAGGATCGGGGAATGCGTGGCGATGAGGAACTGGGCGTGGCCTGCGCTGCTCAGCTTCGTCAGCAGGTCGAGCAGGGCGATCTGGGTCTTGGGCGAGAGGGCCGTCTCCGGTTCGTCGAGCAGGTACAGGCCCCGGATCGCATATCGGGCTTTGAAGAACGACATGAGCGACTGGCCGTGGGACTGGGTCAGGAGGGACTTGCCGCCGAAGTAGTCGAGCTGGCCGGGGTCGGTCGCGGCCCACTCGTCCAGCAGGCGGGCGAAATCCTGGAAGATCGAGGAACCAAAGAACGAGCCGGGCACCGGGCCATCGACCCACTGAATCGAGATGCCCCGATAGAATTTGTCCTCGTAACGATTCACCACGCAACGGGTCCGTTCGCCATCGCGCCAGATGTGGATGCCGGCCCGGCGGGCGATGGCCTCCAGGAGCGTCGATTTGCCGGCGCCGTTTTCGCCGACGAAGAACGTCACCGTCGAAGGGAACGCCAGTTCGCTGGGTTCGTGAAAGATGCCCAGATTGAACGGATAGTGATCCCGCGTCGGATACTGATCCGGATGAAACCGCACGCTCTTCAAATGCATCACGATACCTCTTGGATTGACTGGAACCTTGGTACAACCCGCATCATACAACAGCGTCGGCGTGCCGGGTAGCCATCAAATAATCAATCCTTTTGGGGTGGGCGCGGGGACAACCGGACGGTAGAATCCGACAAAGGTTAAGGCAATGGTGGTTCTTGGTTGGTGACAGTTCTCGCCAATCATCGATCATCAATCGTCAATAGTCAATATGAAGAGGAGATTGCCATGTCACACAACCACTCCCATCTCTCGCGGCGAGCATTCCTGGGCACGGCGGCCGCCATCGCTGCGCCGTACATCGTGCCGGCTTCGGTGTTCGGCCGCGACGGCGCTGTCCCGCCGAGCGAACGCATCATCCTGGGCGGCATTGGAATCGGCAACCGCGGCTCGCATGTGCTCAACTGGATGCTGCCGGAGCCTGATGTCCAATTCGTCGCGACCTGCGATCCGCAGAAGGCGCGCCGCGAGATGGTCAAGAAGATGGTCGACACTCGTTACGGCAACAGCGACTGCGTCGTATACCCGGACATCCGCGAGTTTCTCGCCACCCGCACGGACATCGACGCGGTCCTGAGCACCACGGGCGACCGTTGGCACGCGACGGCCGCGATCATGGCGATGCGGGCGGGCAAGGACGTGTATTCGGAGAAGCCCTCCGCCATGACGATCGCGGAAGGGCAGGGCGTGGTTTCGACGGCCAAGCGGTTCCGCCGGGTCTATCAGAGCGGTCTCCAACGGCTCAGCGAGGGCAACTTCACCTTCGCCAATGAGTTGCTCCGACTTGGCTATCTGGGCAAGCTCCACACCCTCCGAGCGCACATCGCCCCGTGGGACGCAGCGGAAATGCGGCACGATTGGCTGCCGGAGCAGCCGCTGCCGCCCAAAGAGGAGATGGATTGGGACGCCTGGCTGGGACCGTGTCCCTGGCGGCCCTACAATTCGGAATACACCCGCGGCGGCTGGCGCAACCACTACGATTTCCACACCAGCTGCATCGGCGAATGGGGCGCCCACACCTTCGCCCAGGTCCAGGTGGCGGCCGGCCTGGCGGAGACGTCGCCCGTGGAGTACAAATACGTCGCCAACGACAGTGGCGACGGCATGGTGGCGACCTTCGCCAACGGGGTGAAGCTGGTCCTCGAACGCGACATGGCCGGCAAGATCTGGCACGGCTCCTGCGGCGTCCGCTATGAGGGCGACGAGGGTTGGGTCGCCATCGCGGACGGTTATTCGAAGTGCGAGGTGTCCAATCCCGCCTGGATGGGCGATTTCAAGAAGCTGGTCGACGACTACATGGCCCGCACGCAGCGGCCGATGAGCCACGTCCGCAACTTTTTCGACTGCGTCAAGTCCCGACGGTTGACCGTGGCCAACCCGGTTGTGATGCACCGTTCCATGTCCACCGTCCACGCGGCGAACGTCTGCATGTGGCTCAAACGCGACATGAAGTTCGATCCGGCCAAAGAGGAATTTGTGAACGACGCCGAGGCCAATCGTTTCCGTTCGCGGGCGATGCGCGAGCCGTGGACCATCTAGTTGGCAGTTGACGGTTGGCAGGTGTCAGTCGCTGGGTATTCCCCTGCAACTGGCAACGGAGAACGGATGGCTGAGAACTCGTTCGAGGAGAATGTTATGTTGAAGTCAAGAGTACATCTCATACTGATTGTCACATTGCTGCTCGCCTGTGCCGGGCAGACGTTCGCACAGACCGTAGCGGCGAAGGGCGATGAGCCCAAGCTGATCGCCGTGCTGAAGGATTCGGCGGCTCCGCTCAAAGCCAAGATCGACGCCTGCCGACAACTTGCGATCGTGGGCGGCAAGGACTCGATCGCCCCGCTGGCGTCGCTGCTGGGCGATGAGCAGCTTTCCCACAACGCCCGGTACGCTTTGCAGATGAATCCGGACCCGGCCGTGGATGCGGCGCTGCGCGACGCGCTCGGCACGGTCAAGGGCCGTCCGCTGGCCGGCGTCATTTTCACAGTTGGTTATCGCCGCGACGCCAAGGCGGTTCCCACACTGGCTTCGCTGGTCAACAGCGGAAACGCGATGGTCGTCGACGCTGCGGCCCGTGCTCTGGGCAACATCGGCAATTCCGAGGCGGCCCAGGCCCTGCAGCAGGCGTTGGGGAAGGTCCCGGCCGAGTGCAAGCTCGCCGTCTACGAGGGGCTTGCCCGTTGCGCCGAATCGTTCGTCGCCGGGGGGAAGAATCAGGATGCAATCGCCATCTACGAGCAGTTGTACAAGTCGAACGCTCCGCATCATGTTCGTGGCGGCGCTCTGCGGGCCGCGATTCTTGCCCGCGATGCGTCAGGTGGCCAGAAGCTGTTGCAGGAGCAATTGGCCAACAGCGACTACATCCTGTTCTCGGCGGCCGCGCAGGCTTCCCATCAGATGGGCGCCGCTGAGGTGACGACGATCCTGACCGGCGCGACGAAAGCCCTGGTCGCCGACCGGCAGATCGTTGTGATCCAGGCGTTGGGCGTGCGAGGAGACAAGGGAGCGACTCCGGCCTTGTTGACGATGGCTCAAAACGGAGAGCCGCCGGTTCGCGTCGCGGCGATCCGGGCCGTTGTTGAGTTGGGCGATGGTTCTTCCGTGCCTGTACTGGTTCAATTGCTGGATGACGGCAACCGCGAAATCGCCAAGGCCGCACAGGAAGGTCTTGCGACTTTCCCCGGCCCGAAGGCTGATGACGCCGTGATGCAGATGTTCGCGGGAACGAATACGGACAAGCAGCGCATGGCTCTTGACCTGATGGGACGCCGCCGGATGACGAGTGGCCTGCCCGCCTTGGTCCAGACGGCCAACAGCGTCGACTCGAAGATCCGGACCGACGCCATCAAGATGATCGGCGAACTGGGCGGATCCGAGCAACTGCCCACCATGTTCGGTTTGCTCAAGAACGTCCAGGCGTTCCAGGAACTGGCGGCTGTCGAACAATCGCTGACGGCCATCTGCCTGAGATCGCCCGATTCGGATCAGCAGGCCAGACAGGTCATCGGCCAGCTCGAGAAAGCCGAGCCGACGCAGAAAGCGTCATTGATTCGCGTGCTCGGTGCTCTGGGCGGTCCCAGCGCCCTGCAGGCGGTCTGCGCCTGCGCCAGGAGCGACAACGCCGACGTGCGTTCGGCTTCGGCCCGCGCCCTGGGCACGTGGAAGACGATCGACGCGGCCCCCTCTCTGTTGACGCTGGCCAAAGAGACGAGCAATCCCGCGGAGAAGACGCTTTTCGTTCGCGGTTATTTGAGTCTGGCCGGCCGCGGGGATGTGCCGGCTCCGGATCGCGTGGCGATGTGCCGGCAGGCAGTCGGTCTGATCGCCCGCGATGAAGAGAAGCGTCTGCTCCTGGGCACGCTGAGCAACATCGAGTTGCCCGAGGCGATGGATCTGATCTCGCCTTACGTGGATGATGCAGGCATTCGCCAGGAGGCGGTGCTGGCGGCTGTGACGCTCGGCGAGAAGTTGCTCAAGAGGGACGACGCCAAGTCGTTTGCCGACAAGTTGGTCCCGGCGTTGGAGAAGGCGGCCCAGGCGGCTTCCGACGCCACTGTCGCCAATCGCGTCAAGACGGTCTTGCAGCAGGCGAAGGACAAGGCGGGAGCCAAGTAATCCTGTTTGTTTTTGGATCTTCAACGGGTGGCGTCGCGGCTGGGTCGTGATGCCGCCCGTTCCTTTTTCAGCCGGCTTTTGATGAAAACACAGCCTGGGGCGTCCACGTAGAGGGTGAATCGCAAGAGCCGTTTCCACCCAGATGCCGGAAGGGCATCCCGAACGCCAGTCACGGAGAACACGGATGAATCAGTCGTCGCAATCGGGTCTCACAGAGGACATCCGCAAGCACTATGACGTGCTGTCAGGTTTCTATCAGCTTCTGTGGGGAGCCCACATCCATCACGGCTATTGGGAAGACGGGGAGTCGCCCAGCGAAGCGCAGATGAAGCTGGTTGAGCGTTTGGCCTCGCGTCTGGAAATCGCCCGGAACCATCGCGTGTTGGATATCGGATCCGGCTTGGGCGGCTCGGCTTGCTGGCTGGCGAAGACCTTCGGCTGCTCCGTCCTGGGACTGACGCTCAGCCCGGCGCAGGTGCAAGCGGCCGAGAAGCGGGCGTCCGAGGAGGGCGTGAGCCATCTCGCATCATTCCGCGAACAGGATGCGAACAAATTGGACCTGCCCTCGGAGTCGTTCGATCGCATCTGGATCATCGAGTGCAGCGAGCACATCCACGATAAACAAGCCTTCTTCAGCGACTGTGCCCGCCTGCTGAGTCCCGGCGGCCGGTTGGGATTGTGCGTCTGGCTCAAGGGCGGCGCCGGTGGTCCCGAGGCTGACGGACTCGTGCGGGAAGTTTGCGAGGCCATGCTTTGCCCGTCCCTGTTGACCATGGACGAGCAGACCCTCATGCTCAAGCAGGCCGGCTTGGGCGGCATTGTCGCCGACGACATCACGACCAACGTCCAGCCCACGTGGGAACACTGCATCAAGCTCGTGAGCAATCCGCTGGCCCAGATGTTCCTGTTCACCCAGGGCAGCAAACTCCGCCGGTTTGTGGATTCCTTCAAGCTGATGGAGAAGGGCTACCGTGAGGGAGCGATGGCCTACGGCATGATCACCGCCCTGAAGTCTTGACGCCGAATGAAAGGGGAGTGGTTCATATGGATGGTCAATCGTCCCGGCTGCCTTGGGAAACGCTGTGGGCCCGGTCCGAAGAGATTCCGTGGGATGCGATGAATGCCTTTGCGGACGCTGCAGCCGCTGAGCCGAGCGCCGTCGATGAACTCTTTGCGGCCTATGATCGGGCTGGGCAGAAGGCGAAGACGGAAGAATGCTATATGGATCTCTACGTG
>CALMMH010000766.1 GCA_937868145.1 uncultured Phycisphaerales bacterium | reverse complement strand
GATGGCGTCGCCGCTCCTTGGCCAGGCAACGACACAGGAAACGGCGACGTCGTCTGCGGATTGGTTCGAGACCGCCAAGGTCGATCTCGACGCGTTTCCCGACCGGCTTTGGGCGGACACCAAGGCCACCTTCCTTAGCAGCGACAATCTGGCTCTTCTGGGCTGGGCGGGGTTGGCCAGCGTCGCGATGAACAACGGCGACGCCGATGACGACGTCGCCGACTACTTCGACAGACACAGCACCTTCGGCGGCGTCGACGAAGACGCACTCTTCGTCATCGGCTCGCCGGTCACACACTTTGCGGGCGCCGCCGCATGGTACATCCTGGACGCCAAGAGCCAGGACGAACCGGGCCGTCAGAAGGCGGTGACCATGCTCTCGGCGCTGACGATCACCGCGACAGTCACCGGCGGACTTAAGATGATCCGCGACAACGACCAGCCCGACGGCCAAGGCTGGGCCTGGCCGAGCGGACACACCTCCAGCTCGGTCGCGGTCGCGTCGGTGCTGCATGAATTCTACGGCCTGAAAGTGGGCCTGCCGGCCTACACCGTCGCGGGCGTCGTCGCCTGGCGAATGATGGACGACGGCGACCACTGGGCCAGCGACGTCCTCTTCGGCGCCACGCTTGGCTGGGTCGTCGGCCACAGCGTCGCCCAACGTCACGGCAGCCTCGAATTCGCAGGCTTCGAGGTCCAACCCTACTCCGGCAACACCTGCGCCCCTGCGGTCGGCATCAGCCTGGCCAAACGCTTCTGAGGCGGCTGCGAACAGGTTCTACTTCGCCAGATCCACAGACTCAGACGCTCGCTCGAAGTCGTTGGCTGCCATGAGAGACTGCGGCTTGAATCCGCCCAGCCCGCGGATGAATCGGTCCGGAACCCGTTCCAAACGTGTGTTGTAGTAGGTGGCGATATCATTGAAGTAGCCGCGGGCCAATGCGATCCGTTGCTCCGTATCCGTCAGGTTTCTCTGGAGACTTAGGAACGAATCCTGGGCTTTCAGTTGCGGATACTTCTCTTGCATCGTCCTCACGACGCCGGCACAGGCTCGATAGTCCGGCCCGGCCACGCCCGGCGGCGTCGCTTCCATCTGCGTGCGCAGCGCAGCCAGTTCGGTCTGCACGTCGCGTTCGTAGTCCTTCAGTCCCTGGACCGCCGCAACGAGATTGGGGATCAGGTCGTGCCGGCGATTCAATTGCACCTCGATCAGGGACCACGCCTGACTGACGCGGTTTCGCAGGCCCACGAGACTGTTGAAGACGAGCCAGACCCATCCGAGGGCCCAGGCCAACAAGTAGATTCCGGCCGCTGCGAAGCAAGGCATTGGGCCACGAGGCAAGACGACGTCCCCCTCGATTGAACCCACGACAACACCGCCGATCGCCAGCGCGAGTCCGGCGATTCCCCACGCCCAGTACCCTATCCCCAGACCTTGGCTGATCTGTTTCTCGTCCCGGCAGGAGATCAGAAACATCGGGCACTTGGGGTCGGCCGCGATCTCCGCCGCGACGACGTCCCTGCGTTCCCGAGCCTGCCCCATGACATACAGCGGCGTGTGAAGCGGGATGCCCGTCTCTGTGAAACGTCTGCGGTGATCCGAGTGAGCGACCGCGTGGGCCGGCCCCTTCGCATAGTACAACGGATCGTCCCGGCCGCAGGTATGATTGAAAACCGTCACCGGCTCGATCTTGGCCCCTTCCGGCTGGACCTGAACGACCCCTACGTCGTCCTGGAGATAGAAGACCGATAGTTCGCCGCCCTGGGCCACCGTGGTCGAGCCGCTCTCGTGACGCGTTCGCGTTCGCCTCTTGCCATTGCTGTCCGTGTAATGCTCCGTGACTGTGCGGGACCAGTCTTCCTCCACGGACCACGAGTAGCAGACGCAAGGCTTTTCAGCCAGATGGCTGAGCAAGGGCTTGCGGCTCTCGGCGGCGCCTTTGACCTCGACCGTACCAATGAACACGCCGGTCGTTTTGGACGTGGGCGTGTCGTCGACCCAGCGACGTTTGCGGTTGGCCCGCAGCGCGGCCCACAGGCACAGCAACGCCAGCACGCCACCCACCCAGGGGGCGTATACCATGAAGCTCTCTGCGCCCTGTCCACTTCCGTGAAATCCAGCAGCCATTCCTCGACAAGCCTCCAACGTGTCCGTTTCCCTTCGGCCTCCAATCGGCCAAGTCGCCAACGTACATGGCACGCGGCCTCTCGTCAACGAACGATTCGCCGCCCCCGCGATCCCTGTCCGCCGAAACGAATCCTTGATTTTTCCGCGGTTCTGCCTGACAATTGGGAAGTCAGCAGCACATTGTGAACCCCGGTTGGAGGTAGGTGAACATGATTCAGGTGGGAACAATCGTTTTGGCGCAGATGATCGCGGTTTCGAGCGTCGGCGCGGGGCTGCCGCAGTTGGGCAGCGACGTGCGAGTCGTGGACCTGCGATGCGAGTACATGACCAATCCGCTGGGCGTCGACACGGCGCAGCCGAGGCTGAGCTGGAAGCTGGAGTCCCGCTGGCGAGGACAAAAACAAACGGCCTACCAGATCCTCGTGGCCGGCAGCGAGAAAATGCTCGACGACGACCGGGCCGACCTCTGGGACACCGGCAAGGTCACATCCGATCAGTCGATTCACGTCGCCTACTCCGGCCACCCGTTGGCTTCGCGGACTCGTTGCTACTGGAAGGTGCGGGTTTGGGACGCCGACGGCAAGGCCAGTCCGTTCAGCGAGGTCAATACGTGGAATATGGGCCTGCTGACGCCGGAAGACTGGAAGGCCAAGTGGATCAGCGTCCCCGGCACAGACGAGGACCAGGCTCCGCAGGCGGCGCCGCTGTTCCGCAAGTCGTTCCTGTTGTCCGAGCCGCCGGTCAGCGCCCGCGTGTACATCTGCGGCCTGGGCTATCACGAGCTTCGACTCAACGGCGAGAAGGTCGGTGACCACGTTCTGGACCCGGCCTTCACCCGCTATGACCGTCGGGCGCTGTACGTCGTCCACGATGTGACGAATCAGCTCAAGAAGGGACAAAACGCCCTGGGCGTGATCCTGGGCAACGGTTGGTACAACATGCACACCCGTTGCGTGTGGGACTTCGACAAAGCCCCCTGGCGGGACCGGCCGGTCCTGCGGTGCCAGCTCGATATGACCTTCGCGAACGGCTCGATGCGGACCGTCGCCAGCGATTCCACCTGGCGGGTCTCGACCGGCGAGTTCCTCCATTCCCCTTCACAGATGATGGAGGGGAGCAGGCGCAGTTCGTTGAACGTGGTGGAGGTCTTCCAGGCATCGACCAGCAGGGAGAGCGCCCGGGCGCGCGGCGCTTCGAGGAAGGCTTTTACCGCTTCGGTCTGCGGGGCATTCTTCTTCAGCAATTTAGCGGTCTCAAGCAGGGCGATGAGTTTCGGGTCCGGCTGGAAGTCCGCCCTGCCCATCCTCAAGGCGGCGAGCAGGCTGGTGGTCTCATCCAGGATGCGGTCGGAGGCGGGAATCTCGTGTGCTTTTTCGACC
>CALMMH010000765.1 GCA_937868145.1 uncultured Phycisphaerales bacterium | reverse complement strand
TTCTGCGTCGGTTGTCTTTGGGACCCGGGCAAGAACATCGCTACGCTCGACCGGGCGGCGCAGAAGATCCGCCTGCCCGTCATGGCGGCCGGGGCGACCGAGGGACCGGACGGCCAGAGAGTCGCCATGAAGGCCATTCGCCACATCGGATTTTTGGATCAGACGCTGTTGCGAGAATGGTACCATCGCGCGGCCGTCTTTGTCCTGCCCTCCCTGTACGAGCCTTTCGGTCTGGCGGCGTTGGAAGCGGCCCGAGCGGGCTGTCCGCTGGTTCTCAGCGACATCCCGTCCCTGCGGGAAATCTGGGGGGATGCTGCGATCTTCGTCGAGCCGGAGGATCCCGAGACGCTCACGCACGAGATCAACCGGCTGGTTGTCGACGCTTCTTTGCGGCGGCAGTACCGCCATCTCGGCCAGCAGAGATCGCGGATGTACACGCTGACCCGGATGGCCGAACTCTACTATCGCACGTATTGCCATCTCATCGCGAGGGTGAGTCCATGAGTGAGGCCCTAAGAATCGCCTTTTTCGGCTCCAGGAGGAGATCGCGACACTATAGCGCCGTGGCTCCACAACCTCCACCTGTCGGGGGACATCCAGACGGCGCCGAATCATCCCCTGGGTGATTTCCCCCGGGTTGAGCGGCAACACAGGTCGGCGATCGGAATGATCCGCTGCACGAGATGAACTGATTCTTCCACGATCGGCGCCTTGTGTTTCGGTGTGTCTTGGACGCTTTCCTCGAGCAATCTGCCGAAGTACGCGATGGTGGCTCGCAGGCCGGTGTTCAGGCTGGTCCGGGGCTGCCAATGCAATGTGGCTTGAGCCCGTGAGATATCCGGTTGCCGTCGGATGGGGTCATCTTGCGGAAGCGGCTTAAAAGAGATTCGGGACTTGGAGTCCATGAGCAGGAGAATCCGCAGGGCTAGATGGAGCACCGTCACCTCGTGCGGATTGCCGAGATTGATCGGCCCGGTGAGGTTGCGAGGACTGTCCATCAGGGCGACCAGGCCGTCGATTATGTCGGTGACGAAGCAGAAGCTACGGGTCTGCTTTCCGTTCCCAAAGACGGTGATCGGCTGACGCTGCAGGGTCTGGACGATGAAGTTGCTGATGACCCGCCCGTCGTCCGGGTTCATGCGAGGACCGTACGTATTAAAGATTCGGGCGATCTTGATCTCGACGCCGTAGCGCCGCCCGTAGTCAAAGAAGAGGGTCTCGGCGCATCGCTGGCCCTCGCGGCAACAGGCCCGGATGCCGCTGGGATTGACGTTGCCCCTGCAGGTCTCCTGCTGGGGATGCTGTTCGGGGTCCCCGTAGACGTCGGAGGTCGAGGCCTGCAGGATCTTCGCCCTGTGGCGGACCGCGAGATCCAGCAGATTGATCGAGCCGTACACCGAGGTCTTGAGCGTGTGGAGGGGATCGGCCTGGTAGTGTACGGATGAGGCCGGGCAGGCCAGGTTGTAGATTTCGTCGACCCGCAATTCAAAGGGTTCGACGACATCATGCTTGATGAACCGAAAGTCCCTGTGCCCCATCAGGTGGGCGATGTTCTCCAGCCGTCCGGTCTCGAAGTTGTCCAGACAGAATACGCGATGGCCGAAGGCCAGCAATCGTTCACAGAGGTGAGACCCGAGGAACCCGGCGCCTCCCGTGACCAGAACTCGTTTTCCTTCCGTCATGCCGCACCAATCCTCTGGCACGTTGCCATAACGACAGTCGTACCGTCTCCATGTCCTGTAACTGATAAGGGTGATGCTTAATCTGCCTATCCATTTTACCTACAGGCCATTGAAGTGCGACCACGGCGGCGGTATCCTGGTGTCTCACGACAGGAATGCCCATGGCGACATTCAGGCTACAGCGCGTGGCTGCGATGAGATTTGGAAAGGGCGACGCATGACGACTTCCAGAAAAGACGCGAGAACGAAGGCGAACCCCCTGTCCCGGCGAGACCTGCTCGGCGGCGGACTGGCCGCGGCGGCATTCACCATTGTGCCCCGGCACGTGTTGGGCGGGCAGGGGAACGTACCGCCCAGCGAAAAACTCAACATCGCCGGAATCGGCATCGGCGGCCAGGGGGCCAGCGATCTGAACGACGTCAGCAGCGAGAACATCATCGCTCTTTGCGACGTGGACTGGGACTATGCGGGCCACACTTTCAAGCAATACCCCAAGGCCAAGCAGTACAAGGACTTTCGCGTGATGCT
>CALMMH010000764.1 GCA_937868145.1 uncultured Phycisphaerales bacterium | reverse complement strand
AGCGGCTACACCTTCACCGGCTGGTCCGGCGCTGTGACCGGCGCCACCAACCCGGTGACGGTGATGATGGACTCCGACAAGTCTGTAACCGCCGGCTTCGCGGCCGACGCACCTGCGAGTTATACGCTCACAATCGATGCGGCCAACGGCACGGTGATTGCAGCGCCGGACAGGATCAGTTACACCGCCGGCGAGACGGTCAATCTCCAAGCCACTGCGAACACCGGCTACACATTCTCCGGTTGGACGGGTGCCCTGACGGGTTCCGCCAACCCGACGACGCTGGTCATGAACTCGGACAAATCCGTGGCGGCGGGTTTCACGGCCAACGCCTACACCCTGGCCGTCAACGCAGTAAACGGCACGGTGACCAGGACGCCGAGCCAGGCGAACTATGCCTACGAGGAAGTCGTGACACTGCAGGCGGTTGCCGATCCGGGCTACAGCTTTGCCGGCTGGTCGGGGGACGCGTCGGGGACCGCTGATTCCGTTGCCGTCACGATGAACGCGGACCGGACTGTGGCCGCCAGCTTCACGAGCGTCGACAGCGACGGGCAGGCGCCGGTGCTTGCCGACTGCCTGCCGGCTCCGGACTCGATCCAAGCGTCGCGGAACACGCTGGTGATCCTTCATCTGCGCGACGAGGGCCGAGGGGTCGATGCGGCGTCGGTGACAATCCGCGTCAATGGGGGCATCGTCTACACCGGCAACGTGGATCGTTGCTCCAGCGCCCGCGGCGTGTGCTACAGGTCCGGGACCAGGACGGACTACACGTACAGCTATCAGCAGTCCAGGCCTTTCCGGTACAGCGCGCAGGTGACGGTTGCCGTCGACGCTCGGGACCTGGCCGGCAACGTGATGCCCCAGCAAACCTACTCGTTTGCAACGGAGATGCATTCGTTCTCGCGCAGCCAGAAGGTCTCCGAGAGCCAGGTGAATCTGCTTCAGGGCAAGCCCGCCGTCGCCGGCGACGGGGAGGAACGTGTCTGGGTCGCCTGGCATGCTGGAGACGCCGGGCGTCGCCAGATCTACGCGGCCCGCAGGTCGTGCGCCGGCGGGACCTTCGGCGACGCGATGCAGGTGAGTCAGGGGGCAGGCGACCACGCCAACCCGGTTGTCGCCGTGGACGACGAGGGGATTGTCTACGTCGCCTGGCAGGAGAATGTCAACGGGACATGGGAAGTGCGTCTGTCGACATCGACGAACGGACAGTCATGGTCCTCGCCGAAACGGGTCACAAACACAGCGGATGCAGAAGCCGACACCGTCGGCGATCAAGTGAACCCGGCCATCGCGGCCGGCAGTGTTGTGGCTGTCGCATGGCAGGACGGTCGGGCGGGCAACCAGGATATCTATGTCGCTGTGTCATCCGATCGATTCGCCACGACCGCGGTCTCCCGCGTGACGGCGAACGCCGCCGACCAGACCGATCCGGTTGTAGCCATCGACAGCGAGGGCGAGATCGTCGTGCTGTGGACCGATGCCAGGAACGGCTCGACAGATCTCTACGGCGCCGCTTCGAATGAGGGGCCCTGGACGAATCGACCCGTGGTGAATGCCGGCGGCAGTCAGTCTCAGCCGGCAATCGCCGCCGGGTCGAGCGGTCGCGTGCTGCACATGGTTTGGACGGATGACGCCGCTGGAGATCCGGATATCTGCTATGCGGCATCGCAGGGTCTGCCGAGCAGTCCGATCGCGGGCTCGTGCATCATCGACGACACTTCGAACGCCGACCAACAGGAGGCCATCGTCGCAGCCGTCGCCCAGGAGGACGGAGTGGACGCGGTGTTCGCCTGTTGGCGGGACGATCGCAACGTTCCCTATAGCGGCGACACGGACGTGTACTTCGCGGATCTCAGCGAGGGCTCGTTGCGGACCAATGTCCTCATCGACGACGGCGGGAGGCACGGCGATCCGAGCGATCCGGCGATTGCGGCCGGCGGTGAATGTCCGTGGATTGTGTGGATCGACGAGACGAGCGGCAAATCCGCGGTTTACTGCTCAGGGGCAACGCATGCGGATTCCTCGCCGCTGGCCGAAGAGCAACTTGCGTCGGCGCTCGATGTGGTTGTGGGAACCGCTCCGTCGAACGTGGCCGGCCTCGACGATGTGTCGGTCCGGATCCCTGCCCAGGCCTGTTCGCTCGGGGTTACTGTCAGTATTTCGCCGATCCGCAATCCTCAGGGCGATGCGACGCAGGCCTGGGGGGGCTATGAATTCGGGCCCAGCGGGCTGACGTTCGCCCAGCCTGTCACGATCACGATTCCTTACGCCGCTCAAGATGCCGCCGGAATCAGAGCCTGCTGGTTCGATTGTGCGACCGGGACCTTCAGCGAGCAGGGCATTACCGATGTCCAGAGCATCCGTGTGGGATCGGGCCTGTATGCGCTGCAGTTCAAGACGACTCACTTCACTCCGTACTACATCGTGTCTGCCGATGCCGTGAGCGCCTCGGGCGGGAGCGGCGGCGGATGCTCGTTGACAGGGAGAGAAAAGGGGGGCATCATCGAGTACTTCGTGCCTTACCTGTTTCTTGCTGCAGCGATGATCGTTCTGCGTCGTCGGGACAAGCGAAGGCGGTCAGGATTGCCCAACTGAGATTGGGCTATCGGATCACGTCCTTAAGGATTCGGTTGCCGATCAGAAGGCAAATGGGCCGGATCTGGAAGAAGAAGATGGTGGCCAGGTCTCTGGCCTCGCCCCGGCAGATCGCCTTCGCCCACATCTTCCCGTGTCGGGCAAAGCCGAGGGTCAGATCGTAGAGAAAGGACCGAATCGAGTATGTTGCGCCGGCGACTCTCCAGCCGAAGCCCTCGTTCGTGCACCGTTTGATCAGACTCCGGAGATTGTAGCTGTGCCCGTGATATACTACGACGCTCTGGGAGGGGACCATTCGGAACCCCTTCTCCGCAAGGTGGCGTTGGATGAATTTGTCCGTGCAGTAGGGGGTGCCGGCGAATCCCGTTGCCTGCCAGGCCTTTCGTGAGATCGCCAGCGAGGTGCAGGACAGGCCGATGTTCCCGTACTTCTTCATGAACTCCCATCCCTCGCGGGTAAAGTAGAGGGCTCCCTTTCGATCCCAGAGGAAGACACTGCTGTCTGCGAGGGGGGCAGAGGAAACACCCTGGACGACGTCCGCCTGGTCTTTGATGATGGGATCGACCATCGCACGCAGATACGTTCGGTCCACGGGCAGGACGTCCTGGGATTGCGTGACGATGATCTCGCCGGTGGAACACTGAAAAGCGTATTCTCGGGTCGGCCCGTAGGAAAAGTCCTTCTTGGCGATTGGGTAGACATGAAATCCTGCCTTTTGGAGGAACTCCGGGGTCCCGTCCGTAGACCCCGAATCCACGGCGACGTATTCAACCTCGGCCTCAACATCCTGCTCCTGCAGGATCTTGACCACCTGTCGGAGTTCGTCGCCGCCGTTATAGGTCAGGATGACAACCGAGATCTTCATGTTCTCCCCGGCGTTATGGACGCGACAATTCGACGGCCTTTTCGTACATGACGTAATCCGGGCGAGCGGCATCGTAAGCGATATCTTCCATGAAGATCTTCTCATCCTTCGCGACGTCGCGATTGATGGTCACATGGTCGGCCAGGCAGATCGGGACGCCCGAGTGTTCGCGGTTCTCCGAGCAGTTCTCGATCAAGCCATAGCAGGTGTACCCTCCGATTCCATCCAGCGTCTCGCCCGCACGAAGGTCCCGTTTGGCGTAAGAGTACACGTTGGTTCTGAATCCGTAGGTGGGTTGCAGCAGTGCGTCCCGGTCCAGGACTGCCTCCGCCAGGCACTTCATGGCCTCGATGTGGACAATGTGGAAGGAGCGGTCGAAGACATAGAAAGGCCCTTTGCCCAACTCGGAGGGAAACCAGCCGAGCATGCTCTGTTGATATGGATTGTCGCAGTACCCGACGACGAAGACCCCGCCGTAGGGTCTGGACCCGAGAACGTAATCGACGACGGCCTTGCCGCTTTCGCGGATCGCCTTGAAGTCGAACAGATCGAAGACTTCGGTCAGGCGGGAGGTCCTGGGGCCGTACATGCCGGGCCGCATGGTCCGGAGATCGTAGGCGTTGGCCACGAGGGCCATCTCCACAGACAGCTTCGTCCCATCGGTGTAGCCGGCGCACATTTTGTGATCGAGGAAACGTTTGTCCGCCTCGGGAACAATCTTCGTCGGATCGGAGTAGCGGTCCAGGAATCCTTTGATGTTGCCGGCCATGACCAACTCGAATCCCCAGAGCTGGATGTCATCGATCAGCCGTCGGATGCAGCCGGGCTGGTCCCCATCGCAGCTGGTGTAGACCCGGTTGTGCTTTTGGGCCAGATGCAGCAGATAGGGTCCGAAAATAAGGTCGGCCTCGGCGTTCATCATGATGAGGTCTTTTCCGGTTTCGATCGCTCCCACGGCGAAACCCGCTGCCTCCACGATCGCACTGGACGCATCGATCACGACGTCGGCCGATTCGCACCGGGCCAAAAGGTTGCCGTCCTGGCAGATTGCCAGGAGGCCCTTGCCGATGGCGTCGTGCAGTTGACCGCTCGTCTGGACGGTGCAATGGGGCAGATGGAGAGCTTCTGCCGCGGCGACCGCCTTTGCGACGTTTCGATCGGCCACCACGAGACATTGGATGCCCGGTGTGATGGTGCTCTGATAGAGAAGTCCTTTGCCCACGGAGCCGGCGCCGATCATGGCGAACTTGATGGGCTCCTTCAGATTCTTCAGTCTGGCCAACATGTCCATGGTGCATACCCCTATCCAAATCGGTGGGCCCTCAGTCCAAAGAGACGAGGAGCTGTCACAGGGTATTCGGCCGGACCGAGGTTGAAGTTCATTTTGGGAGATCAATTCGGTGAGGGATTCCTGCGGGAGAGCCGGACACGGGGTTTGCCTTGGCAGGTGTCTCCTGCCTGTGATATGATGATCGCCAGTTTTGGGGGCGAGGGCTGCGATGTGTGGGAACGCGGCTCGGGAGTGACGGGTTTGGGTTGTTTCGATGAGAGGACAGACATGAGCACGCAGAATTCGAAGTGTACGCGAAGGCAGTTCCTCGGTGGCATCGCGGGCGCGGCGGCGGCATTTACGATCGTGCCGCGGTACGTGCTGGGCGGGCCGAAGTTCGTCGCGCCGAGCGAGAAGGTCTACATCGCGGTTATCGGCTGCGGCGGCCAAGGCCGGACCAATGCCCGCGGGCTGTTCGGCGAAAAGGACGCGCAGATCGTTGCCATCGCCGACCCCATGGATCAGGCGGACTACGAGGAGTGGTACTACAAGGGCGTGGCCGGCCGGCTGCCCGTCAAGGCCGAGGTCGAGAAACGGTATTCGCAGGACAATCCGCAGTTCAAGTGCAAGGACTACGTCGATTTCCGCGAGATGCTGGACAAGGAGAAGAACATCGACGCGGTCCTGTGTGCGACGCCCGATCACTGGCACGCATTTGTCACGCTGAACGCGATTCGTCGCGGCAAGCACGTCTATTGTGAGAAGCCATTGACGCACAACATCGCCGAGGCCCGCGCGGTGGCCAAGGCCGCCGCCGAAGCGGGCGTTGCGACCCAGATGGGCAATCAGGGCCGCAGCGACGAGGGCAACCGGATCACGTCCGAATTGGTCTGGGATGGCGCGATCGGCGAGGTCCGCGAGGTGCACGCCTGGAGCAGCACCGGCGGCTGGGCCGACGGCCGCGGCCGGCCCACGGGGCAACCCCCGATTCCCAAGGGCTTCGATTGGCAAATGTGGCTGGGACCCAAGGCGGATCGGCCCTATCATCCGGCGTATGCTCCCTACAACTGGCGAGGCTGGTGGGAGTTCGGCACCGGCGCCGTCGGCGACATGGCCGTGCACAATCTGGACCCGGCGTTCGCAGCGCTCAAGCTCGGTCATCCGATCAGCGTCGAGCCGGTCAAGACCGCGTTCCTCGATTCCGAGGTCATCGCCGGCGACAACCACATGGTCTGGGAATTCGGGCCCCAGGAAGGCCGTGGCCCCGTCGCGGTCCACTGGTACGATGGCGCCCTGCAGCCGGAGCGGCCGGCCGAGCTCGAGCCGGGCCGCCGAATGGGCGAAGGCGACAACGGCGTCCTGATCATCGGCACGAAGGGCACGATCATGGGCGGCGGCTGGAGCAAGTCGCCTCGCATCATTCCGGAATCGAAGATGAAAGCCTACGGCCGGCCGCCGCAGAAGCTGCCCCGCAGCCTGGGCCATCATCGGGACTGGCTCAACGCCTGCAAGGGCGGCCCGAAGGCGTGCAGCGATTTCAGCTACGCCGCCCGCCTGACGGAATTCATCCTGCTGGGCGACGTCGCGATCCGCGCCGGCCAGAAGATCCTCTGGGACGGCCCGAACATGAAAGTCACCAACGTTCCCGAGGCGCAGAAATTCGTGGCCGAATCGTACCGTCCCGGCTTCGACTTGGCGACGATCTGATCGGTTCCCAAACCGAGAGGTTTTTCTCAACACAGGCCCGCTGCGCCACATCCGGCGTCGCGGGCCTGTGTTTTTTCTGTGAGAATGACTCTTGACGGTCCGACGCGACCGCGGTATACCCTGTGACGTTCTGAAATAACGGAACAGGGTGTGAATCCCTGGCGGGCCCGCCGCTGTAACCGGGGACCGTCGCCTCATGAAGTCACTGTTTCGCTCATGCGGAATGGGAAGACGAGGCGAGGGGTGGATCCGGAAGCCAGAAGACGGTTTCAGACGCAAAGGACCTCGGTGCAGGTCGGCCCTGGCGGATCATCGAAAGCCGGCGGGCCGATCGGGAAAGACCCTACGTTCTGATGCGCAATTGTGCGGGCCTTGATATGAACTGCATATCAGGGCCCTTTGCTTTGGTAGTGGGGTTTTCTCCTCGACCGCGCGGCGCTGCTTCGCACCTGCCAGACGAGTCCTTGTGCGTCCATTCCGGCGGCAGGCCTCCCTTCGTTGATGTCTATGAAAGGATGGAGACCATGTCGATCGTGATGGAGCATGCCACAGCGAGCTTCCTGGCCGTTCGCAAACGCAACGGGCAGCACGTCCCCTTTAACGCAAGCAAGATTACCGCCGCCATTCTGAAGGCGGGCCAGGCCACCGGTGAGTTCGACGAGACGATCGCCCGCAAACTGATGCTGCGCGTGCTGGCCATGGCGCACGTGTCCCTGGCGGACGGCGTTCCGACCGTCGAGCAGATCCAGGATATCGTCGAGGAGACCCTGCTGGCCTCGCCGTTCAAGCGGACGGCCAAAGCCTACATTCTGTATCGCGACCAGCACGCGAGGATTCGCGAGATGGTCGAGAAGGCGGATCTCGACCTGGTGGACCGGTATCTCGAAGGGCTCGACTGGCAGGTGAGAGAGAACAGCAATATGAACTACTCGCTGCAGGGCCTGAACAACTACATTTCCAGCGAGGTCAGTCGGGTCTACTGGCTCAATCGCCTGTACTCGCCGGAAGTCCGCGAGGCCCACGTCAACGGCGACTTTCACATCCACGACCTGGGCCTGCTCTCGGTGTACTGCGTGGGCTGGGACCTGCAGGACCTGCTGGCGACCGGCTTCTGCGGCGCTCCAGGCAAGGTAGAAAGCCGTCCCGCCCGGCACTTCCGCACCGCGCTGGGCCAGATCGCGAATTTCTTCTACACCCTCCAGGGCGAGGCCGCCGGAGCGCAGGCCTTCTCCAATCTCGACACGCTGCTGGCGCCGTTCATCTGGCGGGATCGCCTGTCGTATGACGAGGTCAAGCAGGCGATTCAGGAGTTCGTGTTCAATTTGAACGTGGCCACGCGGGTGGGGTTCCAGACGCCGTTCACCAACATCACGCTCGATCTGACTCCGCCGGCGACGCTGGCCGGACAGCCGGCGATCATCGGCGGCCAGCCGATCGACCGTTGTTACGGCGACTTCCGCGAGCAGATGGCTCTGTTCGACCGCGCGTTCATGGAGGTGCTGGCCGAGGGCGACGCGAAGGGGCGGGTTTTCACATTCCCGATCCCGACGATCAACATTACGAAGGACTTCGATTGGGACGATCCGCAGATGCGGTCGCTGTGGGAAGCCACGGCCCGCTACGGCATCCCGTACTTCGCGAACTTCGTCAATTCCGACCTGTCGCCGGACGACGCCCGCTCCATGTGCTGCCGGTTGCGTCTGGACGTGGCGGAACTGCGACGTCGCGGCGGGGGGCTCTTCGGGGCCAACCCCCTGACCGGCTCGGTCGGCGTGGTCACGATGAACCTGCCCCGGCTGGGCCATCTGGCGAGCGACGAGGCCGATTTCCTTTCGCGTCTCGACCACCTGATGCACCTGGCCAGGACCAGCCTGGAAGCCAAACGCAAGGTGCTCGAGTCGTTCACCGACAAAGGGTTGTATCCCTACACCCGGCACTATCTGCGATCGGTCAAGCAGGCCCGCGGCACGTACTGGGACAATCATTTTTCGACGATCGGACTGGTGGGGATGAACGAGGCCTGTCAAAACCTCCTCCATTGCGGCGTCGGCGATCCGGCCGGCCGGGGTTTTGCCCTCCGGGTCCTCGATTTCATGCGGAAACGGCTTGAGGAGTTCCAGAGCCAAACCGGCCATCAGTACAACCTGGAGGCCACGCCGGCCGAAGGGACTTCATTCCGGCTCGCCAATATCGACAAGCGGAAACACCCGTCGGTTGAGGCCGCCAACGAGGCCGAGGTCGCCGGAGGCGCCAAGCCCTTCTACACAAATTCCTCGCAACTCCCGGTCAACTTCAGCAGCGATCCGTTCGAGGTGCTGGACCTTCAGGACGAACTCCAGTGCCGCTACACCGGCGGCACGGTTCTGCACTTCTACCTGGGGGAGGCGGTCGCCGACCTCGAGGCGGTCAAATCGTTCGTCCGCACGGTGTGCGACAAGTACAGGCTGCCGTACTTCTCGCTGACGCCGACGTTCTCCATCTGCGCCGAACACGGCTACCTGCGAGGCGAGCAGGCGACCTGTCCGAGCTGCGGACGCCAGACCGAAGTCTACTCGCGGGTCGTCGGTTATCTGCGTCCCGTCTCGCAATGGAACGACGGCAAACAGGCTGAATTCACGATGCGGAAATCCTTCTCCCTGGAGGCCGGCTCGTGCAAATAGGAGGATTCGTGCCGTTTTCGCTGTGCGATTTCCCATCGCATCCGGCGGCGGTGGTGTTCGCGCAGGGATGCAACTTCCGGTGCCCGTTCTGCCACAATGGGGGTCTGCTGGCCATGACCGCCGGATCGATCCCGCCTGCGGAGGTTCTGGATCGTCTGGCTCGGCGGCGAGATCTGCTCCACGGCGTGGTCGTCAGCGGAGGCGAGCCATGCCTGCAACCGGATCTCGCCGCATTTTGTGCGTCGGTGAAGGCTCTCGGGCTGGCGGTGAAGCTCGACACCAATGGCAGCCGGCCCTCGGTGTTGCGAGATCTGTTCGCTCGGCGTCTGGTCGACTATGTCGCCATGGACGTCAAGGCGCCGCCCCGGCTCTATGCGAAGCTGGCGGGAGTGGACGTCGAATGGGATGTCATTCAAGAGAGCATTCGCGTCCTGGCCGCCTGCGGTGTCCCGCACCAGTTTCGCACGACTGTGGTGGAGGCGATTCTGAGCGACGAGGATCTCGAAGAAATCGCGGGTCTTCTGCCCCCGGGCGACAGGCTCGTCCGCCAGGTGTTTCGCCCGGACCTGGCTCGCGACCCTCTACTACGGAGTGTCGCAGTTGCTGAGATCAAGACCCAAAGGAGGATTGAGCATGTCCATTCGGCCTGATTCCTGGATCATTCGCATGGCCCGCGATCATGGGATGATCGAGCCGTTCGAGGAGCGGCAGGTCCGCACTCGCGATGGGGTTCCCGTTATTTCCTATGGGACCTCGTCCTATGGCTACGACGTGCGAGTCGATCGCGTGTTCCGAGTCTTCACCAACGTGTACGGGGCTGTGGTCGACCCGAAAGCGTTCGACCCGCAGGGGATGGTCCAGATCGAGGACGATGTTTGCCTGATCCCGCCGAACAGCTTCGCGTTGGCGTTGTCAGTCGAACGATTTTGCATCCCGGCCAACGTGATGACGATCTGCGTGGGCAAATCGACATACGCCCGCTGCGGGATCGTCGTCAACGTCACGCCCTTCGAGCCGGGCTGGGAGGGCCGGGCGGTCCTGGAGATCTCGAACACGACCCCGCTGCCGGCCAGGATCTACGCCAACGAGGGGCTGGCTCAGGTTCTGTTCTTCGAGTCGGATACGCCGTGCAACGTCTCCTATGCGGATCGCGCAGGAAAATACCAGAATCAAACGCAGATCACGGTGCCGAGAATATGACTGGGCGGGTGACAAAGAGAGGATTGCCGTCGGTGTGCTCATCATGAGAAAGAGTAGAAGAAGCGAGGTCTCTCGGGAAGCCGGCCTGGAGATTGGCCTGATCCTGGCCCGGAGTCTATTGAAGTCCAATCATCTCCACTATGGCTATTGGCCCGTGGGGTTGGAGGTGCATTTCACCAATCTGCTCGCGGCTCAGGAGAACTACGCTTCGCTGCTGCTTTCCCGCATTCCGACAGGGGTCTACCGGGTGCTGGACGTTGGGTGCGGCTCGGGGCAACTGGCTAGGATGCTGATCGACGCGGGACGCCAGGTGGACTGTGTCTCGCCGAGTCCGTTTCTCAACGCTCAGGCCCGGCTGCTTCTGGGCGACAGGGCTCGGGTTTTCGACGGGCCCTATGATGAGTATGAAACATCGCACCGGTACGATTTGATCCTGTTCAGTGAGAGTTTTCAATACGTCGATCCGGAACGTTCCATCGAGAAATCGTTGCGGTTGCTTGCCGCGCCGGGCTACTTGCTCATCTGCGATTTCTTCCGGAAGGACGTGCCGGGCAAGAGTCCCATCGGAGGGGGACATCTGCTGGACAGGCTCTATCGAACGCTCGGGGCCCATCCCCTGGAGATTGTGGAGGACCTCGACCTGACGCCGGAGACGGCTCCCACGTTGGACCTCGCGGACAGCCTGCTGCGCGATGTCCTGCATCCCACGATTCATCTGGGCGAGCGGCTGCTGAGCGACCGCCATCCCCTGACGACGAGGATTCTGAAGTGCTTGTTCCACAAACGGATCGACAAGATTCACTCGAAGTACTTCACGGGAAACAGAACGGGCGAGGCGTTCCGAAAGTACAAGTCGTATCGTTTATTGCTGTGCAGAACGGCAGGCGAGGGGGCGGCGGCATCTTCAGAGCCGGCCCGTTCCGAACCGCTTCCGTTCGATGCCTTGCCGCCGGAACCGAGGCGGGCGTCAATGCCTTTTCACTTACAGCTTTTGGAGGATAGATCATGACCGTGAGGACAGCCAACCTCGGATTTCCCCGGATGGGGACGCATCGCCAGTTGAAGAAGGCCCTGGAGGCGTACTGGGCGGGCGAATTGACCTCAGTGGATTTGCGCGACGCCGCCAGGGCGATCCGCAGGGCAAATTGGGAATTGCAGCGAGACCTGGGCGTCGACATCATTCCAAGCAACGACTTCTCGCTCTACGACCACGTCCTCGACACCGCGGCCATGCTGGGGGCTGTGCCGAGCCGGTTTGGATATGCCGGCGGCCCGGTGGATTCGGACACCTACTTCGCCATGGCCCGCGGCGCCAACGCGGTCACGGCCATGGAGATGACCAAGTGGTTCGACACGAATTACCACTACATCGTTCCGGAACTGGAGGCGGACCAGCGGTTTTGCCTGGGATCGACGAAGGTTGTCGATGAATTCGTCGAAGCCAGGGAACTGGGGATCGTGACCCGCCCCGTCCTCCTGGGACCGGTATCGTTCCTGCTGCTGAGCAAGGCTCAGACGCCCGATTTCGAATCGCTGTCGCTGCTGGATCGGATTCTGCCTGTTTATGCCTCGGTCCTCGGGCATCTCGCTACGGCCGGCGCTGCGTCGGTCCAAATCGATGAGCCGGTCCTTGCGCTCGATCTGGACGATGCGGCACAGAAGGCGTTTGGCGATGCCTATGGGTTCCTGGCTGCCACGGCGGGACGCCTGTCGATCTGTCTTGCGACGTACTTCGGGCCTCTGCGGGAGAACCTGGATCTGGCCCTCGGGTTGCCTGTGTCGTGCGTTCACCTGGACCTGGTCAGAGGGCCCGAGCAGTTGGCGGACGCTCTGGCCCGCGTGCCTGACGACAAATCGCTCTCGCTGGGCGTCGTGAACGGGCGGAACGTTTGGAGGAGCCGGATCCTGGATGTGCTGCCTTCGCTGGAGGAGGCGGTGCAGGTCCTGGGGCCCGATCGCGTGATCCTGGCGCCCTCGTGCTCGCTGTTACATTGCCCGGTGGACGGGAAGGCTGAGTCGGACCTGCACGAGGAGATTCGCGAGCGGTTGGCTTTCGCCCTTGAGAAACTGGAAGAACTGGCGGTTCTGAAGACGGCGCTGAACTCCGGTCGCGATGAGGTCCGAGCGACGATCGAGGAGAATACCGAACTCTTCAAGCGAATCGCGAGGTCGCAGCGCATCTACAACACCCAGGTGCAGACCCGCATGCAGGGGCTCTCGCCCGCGATGCTCACCCGCAAGAGTCCTTTCGACAAGCGGCTGCCCCGGCAGCAGGAGAGCCTGAATCTTCCGCTGTTGCCGACGACGACCATCGGATCGTTTCCGCAGACGTCGGAGATCCGCCAGGCCCGCTCGGCGTTCAAGCAGGGGACGATCACCCGCAAGAAGTATGAGGCCGAAATGGGCCGGCAGATCAAGCAGGCCATCGAAATCCAGGAACAGGTCGGCCTCGACGTGCTGGTCCACGGCGAGCCGGAACGCAACGACATGGTGGAGTACTTCGGCGAGATGCTGGACGGATTCGTCTTCACCCGCAACGGCTGGGTTCAGAGCTACGGCTCCCGCTGCGTCAAGCCGCCGATCATCTATGGGGACGTCAGTCGACTCAAACCCATGACCGTCCGATGGATTCAGCACGCCCAGTCGCTGACGAGCAAGCCCGTCAAAGGCATGCTGACCGGGCCGATCACCATCCTGCAGTGGTCCTTCGTCCGCGAGGATTGTCCCAAGCAGGACACGGCGTTCCAGATCGCCCTGGCGATTCGCGACGAGGTGGCGGACCTGGAAGCCGCCGGAGTCAAGGTCATTCAGATCGACGAGCCCGCGCTGCGGGAGGGGCTTCCGCTTCGAAAGAGCGACTGGCACGAGTACCTGGATTGGGCTGTCGGGGCGTTTCGTCTGGCCACCTGCGGCGTCTCGGACGCGACGCAGATCCACACCCACATGTGCTATGGCAACTTCAACGACATCATCGAAGCCATCGCGGCGCTGGACGCCGACGTGATCTCGATCGAGGCCGCACGGTCCGGCGTGGAGTTGCTCGGCGCCTTCCGCGAGTTCAAGTACCCCAATCAGATCGGCCCCGGCGTGTACGACATCC
>CALMMH010000763.1 GCA_937868145.1 uncultured Phycisphaerales bacterium | reverse complement strand
GGTTTGAAGAGGTCAAGAGGATCATGGCAAAAGACAAGTCACAGTGTCCGGGGAAGATGCGATACCTCAGCGGCAAGCGCGTTCTTCCGACGCCGATTGCGGCCGACACCACCATTGCGCAGTTGGTCGACAACATGGACGCCTACAACGGCGGCCGGCTCCGCGCCGCCTGCCACCTGCTGCGGGATCGCTACTCGCAGGCCGACGTCACGATCGGCATGAGCCTGGCGGGGGCTCTGACGCCCGCGGGCCTGGGACCGGCGGCGATCATCCCGATGATGAACCACGGATTCGTGGACTGGATCGTGGCCACCGGCGCCAACATGTACCACGACCTGCACTTCGCGCTGAACCTGCCGCTGTTCCGGGGCAGCCACAACGTGGACGACGCGGACCTGCGGAACAAGGGCGTCACGCGGATTTACGACATCCTGTTCGACTATCAGGACGTCCTGATGGAGACGGACCGGCAACTGCGGGAAATCCTGGTCCGGCCGGAGTTCCAGAAGGAGATGGGCACGCGGGAGTTCTACCATCACCTGGGCAAGGTCCTCGACGAACGCGAGCAGAAGAACGGCATCGGCCAGGTGAGCATTCTGGCGGCGGCCTACCGCAACGGGATTCCGGTCTTCACGTCGTCGCCGGGCGATTCGACGCACGGGATGAACGTGGCCGGGCTGGAGTTGTTGGCCGAGGCGCAGGGTTTGCAGGACCGGTTCAAGCTCAAGATCAATCCGAGCATCGACGTCAACGACACCACGGCGATCATTCTGAACGCGAAGAATTATGAGAAAGGCAAGACCGGCGTCATCCTCATCGGCGGCGGCAGCCCGAAGAACTTCATGCTCCAGACCGAGCCGCAGATCCAGGAAGTGCTGATGATCCCGGAGGTCGGCCAGGACTACGACATCAACGTGACCGACGCCCGTCCGGACACCGGCGGGCTCTCGGGCGCGCCGCCGTCAGAAGCGGTGAGCTGGGGCAAGATCGATCCGACGAAGGTCGAAGAGACCGTCACGGCGTATCTCGACGTCACGGTCGCGCTGCCGATCATGGCGGCCTATGCGATCCAGACCACCAAGGCCAAGAAGCTCAAGAGGCTCTACGACCGCGGGCAGGAGCTGCATGAGAAGCTGATCAAGTCGTATCTCGAGAACAACCGCGAAATCGGGAAGCTCACGGAGCTGATGAAGAAGCTTGGCGTGTAAACGCAAGTGCGATTGTTGATGTGTGAAGTTTGAAGTAAGAGAGAACCCGCTCTTCAAATCAAACTTCACACATCCCACTTCAACCTTCTCCCAGGAAGCAGAAAAAATGAAAGAACGAGCCCTCGCATTGGCCAAGGAACACGGCACTCCCTTGTTCATCATCGATCACGACCGGATTCGGGAGAACTACCGCACGTTCAAGCGGCACCTGCCGCGGGTGCAGGCGTACTACGCGGTCAAGGCCAACTCCAATCCGGAGATCGTCAAGACGCTGTTCGACGAGGGCGCCAGCTTCGACGTGGCCTCGTACAACGAGTTCATGCAGGTCCACGAGTACATCCGGAACTTCGAGGAGAAGGACAAAGAGCATTACATCTGGGACAAGATCATCTTCTCGAACACGATCAAGGACAAGGACACGCTGGGCAAAATCCGGCGGTACAAGCCGCTGGTGACGTTCGACAACGTCGACGAGCTGCGGAAGATCAAGGCGCATTGCGACACGGCCGGCGTGGTCCTGCGGCTCAAGGTGCCGGACATCGGGTCGCAGGTGGAGATGAGCTCGAAGTTCGGGGCCGAGCCCGGCGACGCCCGAGGCCTGATCCAGACCGCGTTCGATCTGGGTCTGGTGGTCGAGGGCCTGAGCTTCCACGTGGGCAGCCAGTGCACGATGTTCGACAACTACACGGTGGCTTTGGACATCGCCTCGCGGATCTTCCACGACGCCCGCAAGCAGGGCTACCCGGTCAAGATCGTCGACATCGGCGGGGGCTTCCCGGTCCCGTACGACGCGAGGGTGCCGCAGTTCGCCAAGCTGGGCGAGCTGATCGAGGCCGAGTGCGACCGATTGTTCCCCCAGGACGTGGAGATCATCGCCGAGCCGGGTCGGTTCATGGTGGCCACCGCCGCGGTGCTGGTCTCGGAGATCGTCGGCAAGGCCCGCCGCGACGGCAAGATCTTCTATTACATCAACGACGGCGTCTACCACACCTTCTCCGGCGTCGTCTACGACCACTGGGTGCCCAACTTCCAGGCGTTCAAGGAGGGGCCCATGGAGGTCTGCGCCGTCGTCGGGCCCACGTGCGACAGCTTCGACAAGGTCTCTCTCTCGGAGCACCTGCCGGCGGACCTGCAGATCGGCGACTGTCTCTACACCGAGAACATCGGCGCCTACAGCATCGCTTCCTCGACGAAGTTCAACGGCATCGAAGGCGCCCGCATCCTGCACCTGGGCAATTGACGATTCATGACCGAATTGACCCGATTGACCTCATTGACAATAGGGTCAGCAGCGTCAATCCGGTCCCACAGAGGCGCGTCGGCCTTGATGATCCGATTGAGGTGCGTTCAAGCCGCCCGACGACGCCGGGCGATCCCCGGAATTCCGTGAAGAACCCCAAAACACAAGCGGCCCCGACAGTTGCCGGGGCCGCCCGTTCATGACTACTCCATTGGACCGACTTGACACTGAGGCTGCGACCCAACCTGGTCGCAGGGCCCCAATGTGAAAGGGGTCGCACTTACTGCTTCAACGTGATGTCGTCATAGTAGACCGACGAAGCGTTGTTGCCGTACAGATCGACGGCCTGGAACGTGGTGTGAGCGGTGTCATCCCACGTGTTGGTGACGACCAACTGGCCGTTGTAGTAGTTGCCGACCGTGTTGTTGTCCAGGTCGATCACGCACTTCACCTCGACCCACTGGTCGTACACGATCTGAGCCGTGGTGCCGCCGTCGAAGTTGACAACGCCCGCGCCCAGGTCGAAGTTGGTCTGAACGGACCAGTCCAGCGCGGTGCCGGGGTCATCGTACTGGTTCATCAGGATGAAAAACGTGGTGCCGGTGGTGCCGGACGGGATGTACTGCATCGCGGAGAATTCCACGACGCCGCCGTCGGCGGCGAACACCTGGACGAGGTCCGCGCTGCCGATGACTTCAACCGACTTGGTTCCGCTGAACGCGAACGCGTCGGACGCCGGAGCGCCGGCGCCTTCCGCGCCCTGCCAGCCTCTCCAGCCGGCCTGACCGTGCAGGCTCACGCCCACTTCGTAGGACTCGAAATCGTCGAAGTACAGCGTGGCCTTCGGGAGCTCCACGAACGGCACGCCGATCAGCTCGACTTCCGCGATCTGCATGCTGTTGGCGCTGGCGCTGTTGCGGAGGAACGTGAACAGGACCTGATAGTTCGTGTAGGCGGTCGTGTTCTCGAACGTGATCGGGGTCGCGTTCATGGTGAATCGCGGCCAGGCGTCCGCGCCGGCGAAGTCCATGATGTACCCGCTGGTGATCAGCGTGTAGGGACCTTCGATGCCGTCGTTGGAGCCGTAGAGCTCGAACGCGATCGGGTCTCGCTCGGCTGCGTCGTTAGCGGTCGTGAACGTGATCTCGTTGACGATCGTGGCGCCGATGGCCGGCGTGACTTGGAAGCCGGAGGCCGTCTCGTTCGGATCGAAGTTGCCGCCGAAACTGAGGTACTTGGTGGCGGTGTTGTCGTCGATCACCATCTCGGGCAGTTCGCCGCAGGGCCAGTAGTTTGCGGTGGCGTTGCCGCCGCAGGGCAGGCCGTTCGGCAGACCGATCACGGCGTCGCCGGGGGCGGTGACATCGTAGGCGCCCTTCAGATAGTAGGCATCGCTGTGCAGACGCATCTCGCCGATCGACAGGGCACGGCCGTAGATCGCCACGCCGAGGATCTCGCCGTCGAAATCATCGAAGAAAGCGCTGCCGTCTTCAGCCTGAGCGCCGTAGCCGATGCCGACCGGGCCGGCCAGGGTGATGGCGTTGGCCACGCTGC
>CALMMH010000762.1 GCA_937868145.1 uncultured Phycisphaerales bacterium | reverse complement strand
AGACGCCGACAACACTAGAATGACCACTACACTCCGGCAGTACATTTGTCGTAACAACATGGCTGTCTCCTTTCTGCTGGTAAGGCAGTATTTCTATGCGCCCGCGATTAGCTGCGTCCCAGTGATGACGGCATTATCGAGGGCGTCCCCTCTGGTTACACGATACGACTGTCACGCTCGATTCAAGGTAGCATGATGACCACACATAATCACGAAGTACATACCCCACCCCACACAGGCACCCGTCCTCTTGCATGCAGCATGGTCATATGAACTTCCGGGGTCCGCTCCGTTGTGACTTCCGACCGGACACCGAGCCGCAAGCGTTGTGCGTGTTTACACCATTCACAGAACCGTCCCATAAGGCATCCCCTATCAATGTTGACACAGTTTGCCAGCATCGATTTCAGTTCTCAAGTCGCTAGTGTTGCTGTCGACATAAATGGTGACACTTCTGCTCTGGATAGATCGCGACGTTCCTGAACACAGCGGATTTGATGGCGTCTGTGGTCGTGAACGATTCGTGTCACAGTCTCGGCTCTGACGCCATCATCGATCGCGACTGGCAGGCCCCGATCGCTCTGGGCTCATCAGGCGATGTTCACCCCGTTTCCAGAGCGAGTTCCCCACTCCTCGACACGGCGGACTTGCTCCCGGAATCAGGAGTAGTCGGCAAGGAGCAAGATTCCATCGCATACGCCCTTGAGCCAATTCACTTCCTCTGATTGGCCCACCAAGGGACCGCAACCATTGAACCGCATTTCATTCCACAGGCGATTCACCAATTCAAAGTCCTTGGTCAAGGTCGTGGCACTGTTCAAAGCACAGAACAGCGCAATGAGGACCTTCTGCTCAACGGGGCATCTCTGGAACGTAGTCGCCAGGAAACATTCCACCTGCTCAGTGGCTTGCCTATTGTGCTCACCGTTTATGTTGTGCTGCTCATTCATAACACTCTACGGACCAGGTACTCTCTCACATACACAAGCATGGGACTAGTCACGCCAGGGTCCAAAGACCACAGCCGGATTCATGGCCGCTTTCGGGACACGCGAATACTGGCTCGTGGTTCTGACAGAGTCGATGCAGCCGCATATACACATCAGCCAGCAGTTCAAGACGGCCATTCACACCGCACTTTTGGAACAATCGGCTCATGTGGGTGCGCACCGTGCCAAAAGCAATATGTAATTGCCAGCCGATCTGTTTGTCGGACATTCCCTGCAATATCAGCCGCATGATCTCTGCCTGTCGTGGAGATAGACACAGGTCCCGCTCGACGAACGCCCATTCCTGCACAGATAGGGTTGTCATGTGCTCTGTTCTAGCCATCGTGTCTCCTTTCACCATACTCATGATCCCTCTCGGTGGTACTTCTGCTACAGCGGTTCTCCTTCTGACCATCCCCTTTTGCACCGCTGACGTCACTCTCTCCGAAACTACCGACACCTATTTACACTTCTGGTGATCCATTTAGTCTCGTAATATCGCAGCGTGCCACCAAGGCGTCAATTGTGGAAAACACCTAATTTATATGTGGCGCCACGGGGCACCGTGGGCAAAATTGTCCCAGAGTATCATACTTCTTGCCTACAGCAATTCTTTCGATAGACCTCGTGATGGAAGACCTCGTGTTTCACGGAACGTTTACGTGCCGGCCATTCTGCCAGCGGTGTCGCATCCGGAGCAATCTGTGAGAATTAAGGACTCACCGCGAAGCCGCACGTGCCAAGTCTGGGGCGAGATGTCCGCTTTGGTGCAGCCTCGACGAAGCGACCTCCGTCATCCGACGCACATTCCAGGTGAATTTTTTCGTGGCAGCTCTTAGGGGAAACTACGTACGCCTGCTGGAGGCAGGCCCGACTCCAAACGACAGGATCCGCAGGATGCCCCGGTTTGGACCCATGCAGAAGATCACGCGAATCCTCAACGACACGACAGTCAACTGGTGCGGGCCACGCTCCAGAGCGTTCCGATCCGGTGGGAGAAGAAACCCGAGAACTACTTTGCGTTCCTTCATCTGGTCTGTGCCCTGACCGCCTATCGAGCTGCTGGCCTACTGGGAAAGGCTCTAATAGTCGAAATCGATGACCTCGCCCCAAAAGCAACGTGGGAGATGCCTGGTTCAGTCGACGATAATGACTACACGCGGCGGTATTCCATCGGATGAAGCGCATCCATGGCGCCCAGAAATTCCCCGATTCACTACAACCTTCCAGAAATAGCGTTTCAGCATCGGTCCTGTCCGAGAGACCGTTTCTCCCAAAATACATGTTCATACGTATTGTAGCCTTCACAACTGACGCTATACTAGCTGACATTGGTGGGGACGTAACACAGCCCTCTGGTGAAAGAGCGGTATGATGAGGACTGTGCATGAAGTATTATGGATTCCGTTTATCTTCACAAGGATGCATCGCATGTGCGGGCCCGACAGCATTGTGTATTCCCACGGTTCGATCGCGTGCCTTCGCGTCGTGCTCGCCATGTGCAGCGACTGTTTCTGGAAGATCAATCGAACTGCGTATGATGACTCCCAGATTGATGACGCAAATGGATGACAACAGAATACCCCGATCCCGTCTCCCGCGGAGGATATTGCCGCGGTAGTTCTTTTCGAGGAGAGCGTAACACGGCGACACGCTACCAACAGTCTGAGCAACATATTCGCAGAGCCAGGGGTTGTACAACTCACGCGGGCTTTGAGCCGCAGCCATGGACTCGAGATACGGATGGCGCATGTCTGCCCCAACTTCTCCAGGAGTTGCCGGCGCCGGTAGTGGCCCTGGATCTCCAAAGGAATATCGTTTTTTGGAATCACCGATGCGAAGAGATCACCGGTTATACAAGTGCGGAAATGCTGCACAGTCCGCATGCTCTTGAAAGACTCTGGCCCCGTTCAGTTCTTAGTGAGCGGGAACCTCACCCGGAGCCTGGTTCCTGCCTTCCCCAGCGAACCATCGCCTGCAAGGACGGACAGACAAGGTGCATCCAATGGCATCTCATGTCGGACCGCTTTCCCATCCCAGGTTGGTCCGCGTGGGCCATGGGCCGTGAGGTTGTCGACTTGAGTATCCTCGAACACACTCAAGAGCATGACAGATATGCCGAGGCGATCTTGGATCTGCTACCCGATCCGATGGCCATCATCAATCTCGATGGCCGCATCAAGCATGCCAATCGGCAATTCCTGGAGGTGTCCCGGCAGATACAGGTGCAAGGAGAGACCCCGGCGACACCGGGTGTTTCCTCTGACGGCGTGCTTCCCCCACTCCCAAGGATGACGCAGCGAGGACTTATGTCCGATGGAACAGGGGCAGAGGGGCTCGGGCGATCCATTGGGGAGTCTGTAGGCGGTCCGGTCGTTGAACACCGGATCAACGCTTCACTGGCGAACGTGGGGGGGCTGCCGATAACCAGGATTGCGAAAATGGTTTCCTGCGGCGGACCGATGTACTTCACAGACATGCACGGGGAGTTGGTGCTCGAGCATACGGTCTGGCCCATCGTTGACGACGGGGGCACAGTCATCAGCCTTGTGGTCTTCGCTCGTGATATCACGAAACAGATCCAGATCCAGAGACCGTTGTGTGGATGCTATGAGCAATTGCAGGATTACGCACAACTTGCTTCCCTGGGAAGGCTCAGTACCGCTTTGATGGCCGAATTGATGCAGCCTCTGAGCGTCGTCCGTCTGGCAGATCAGACCGCTTTGGCGAAACTTGAAAAAGGGAAGTGCTCTGGTGATGATGTGCGGCAGGACCTGGCAGCCAGCGTTTCGGCTTCGACCCTGCTGATGGCTGCATTCGGCTGTTTCCGGGACTATGCCAGACAGTTGCTCAGGAGCAAAGAGACCGACGTCCGCATCGACCGCGTGGCGGAACGGACGATGCGTCTCCTGGAGTCAAGTGCGCGGCGGGCGCGCATAACTTTTCGGAGCGAGCGTCTGGAGACTTTGCCGACGATACGCATGCAAGAACATGAGCTTGAGCAGATCTTGTTTTTCCTGGCCCAGAATGCCGTGCAGGCAGCGAATGGCACCAAGGAACACCATCTGCTGGTGACAGCAACCGTGCGCGACAATGAGATTGACCTTCAATTCGCGGATGACTGTAGCCGAATCGAGCCTGCGAACCTGCCAAAGATCTCCCAGCCGTTCTTCACGACCGGGCTGTGCGGCAAAGATCTCGGGTTGGGGCTGACCCTCGTTCGCCAGATCGTACACAGCCGGGATGGACGACTCCTGGTGGAGAACCGGCATGAACAAGGCGCCACATTTACCGTGACGCTGCCTATAAACCGGGTTCATCCTGAGAGTCATTGAGATGAGTCCTCAAGGAACAGAGATCTTCTTCGTGGATGATGACCCGGCAATTTGCCGGGTCGCTCAAAGAGCCCTCGAAAGCGAGGGAATGCGTGTGAGCGTGTTCTCTTCGGGCCAGGACTGCCTCGCGATGTTGTCGCACAGAGTGTGCGACTTACTCATCACGGATATCCGAATAGAGAACATGGATGGGATAACGCTCTTGCATGAGGTCAAGCAACGTTTCCCATGGTTGCCGGCAATCGTCATAACCGCCTTCGGCAGTATCCCGCTGGCGATAGCCGCAACCAAAGCAGGGGCGGCTGAATTCATCGAAAAGCCTTTGGATAGACAGGAACTGCTGTCAGCCATCCACCGAGTCATGGAAACCGCCGCCCGATGTAATCCGCATCCGAACGGGTCACTGTCCCAGGCCGAATTGCAGGTACTGCATCTGATCCTCAACGCCAGAACAACGAAGGAGACGGCCAATGCCCTCTGCCGCTCCACCCGGACAATCGAAGTGCACCGACGCAACATCATGCGAAAGCTCGATGCGAGAAACGTTGCCGAACTAGTCCAGCGAGCGACTGCACTTGGGTTCGGCATAGACCACGACGGACAACCAAATGCCAATGACGAGGATTAAGAGTTCTTTACTCTCCCGAGCCGACGCGCGGAGTCGGCGGAATACCGCGTAGGGCGCAAATCTTACCTGACCATAAGTGCATAGGGCTATTGGCCTTGGCTCCGTCCAGGACGAACAGGTACGACTTCTCTTTCGAGAGGCCCCGTTCGATCAGATAG
>CALMMH010000761.1 GCA_937868145.1 uncultured Phycisphaerales bacterium | reverse complement strand
GATCCTGGCCGCCTCCGTCGGGGGCAGGTCCTGGTAGAGCATCCGCATGTCCGGCTTCCGGACCCAATAGACCAACAGCGTGCCGATCAGCGCGGTCGCCAGCGTTACCGCGGCCAGCAACACCCGCTGCACCAGGCCGATCTTCTGCCAGATCAGGATTAGTTTTTGCAGGTACTCCATGAGAGTGATTCTTGATTTGTGATGTTTGATTTTCGATTGGAGAACGGATCCGCCGTCTTCACATCAACAATCACACATCAACAATCAACCATCTCTTCCTATAGCTGCATGTTCATCGTCTGTTTGTACGCTTCGATCAGCTTGTTCCGAACGCCGACGAGGACCTTGAAACTGACATCGGCTTTGGCTACGGCCGAGACGACGGACGTGATGTCGTTCGTCTTGCCGGTCAGCAGGTCCTGGATCGAGGTGTCCGACGCGTTCTGAAGCTCGTTGACCTTGGAGACATACTTGCCGGCGGTCTCGACCGCGTGCAGGAACGTCGATTTGGCCGGACCGGCCGTCGGGGCTTGCGGCGTCGCGCCCTGGATGTTCGGGAGCATGGGATTTACATTCGGATCGAAATTGACCATCTTCAGATCCTCTCAGTTATCGAAGCAGTTCCAATGTGGTCTCTACCATCTTTTGGTAACGTTTCAGGATCGCCGCGTTGGCCTGATAGGCCCGGCTGGCGATGTTCATGTTCATCATTTCCACGGGCAACTGCACGTTGGGCATGTTGATGTATCCGTTGGCGTCGGCTTTGGGATTGCCCGGATCGTAGATCCGCTGCAGGGAGCCCATGTCCGGCACGATTCCTTCCACCTCGACGCCGCTGACGCCTTCGTTCTCACTTCGAAGGACCGTCTCGAGCCGACGGTACGGCTGGCCTTGTCCGGAGTCGAGCGTGCGGGCGTTGGCGATGTTCGAGGAGATGACCTCCATGGCTTTGTCGTGGGCTTGCATGCCGGAAACGGAGATATCAACCGGGTTGAACACTCTCTCGACTGCCATCGCTTGAATTCCTTTCTACTCAGTGTTTTTCTTCTCTGAAGCGACACGGTCAGAAGGGGATTATCCCTGGACGCCGATCGCCGTCTCCATCTGGGTGAATTTCTTTCGCAGAAGTCGGACATAGGCCGTATGACGCAGCGAGTTCTTGAGCATCTCGCCGATCTCGGTCTCCAGGATCACGTCGTTGCCATTGGCTTTGATGGGCGTGTTCGCCGGCTGATAGATTTCCGGCTCGATGTCCTCGGATTCCATTCCGTCGGAGGACTGGATCGCCTTGTCCAGCAACTCCTCGAACTTGACGTCGAGACGTCGGTAACCGGGCGTTTCGATGTTGGCCAGGTTGCTGGCGATCGTGCTCTGACGGAGCCCCTCCGCCTTGATCCCCGTTTCCAACAATTTGACGGTGTCCACAAATGACGACATATTCTTGTCCTTCCTGGTCCGGGGCCTCCGGACGCTGCACAGAGCCTCTGGAGATCCCTGTACAAACTCTGACCCGGCCGAAGAACAGCAACAGGCGTGCCAAAAAAACTGATGAGAGATTATTGATAAGGGATTCTTTGGATTGCCGCGTCCGGCAGCGACGAAGATCGGGATCGAGTCGAATCGTCAGTCACTCATGATCCCTCCTTCGTTTCCGGCCGGTGTCAGGTTTCTATACAGACGGGTGACTTATTTGACATCCACAGACGGCGTCAAGGAGACTCCGACTAACGGAAGATTCTTCCGTTTGTGGGAACAAACCTCCGGTTTCATGGTTTTCGAGAGGGGTTTCCGGGAATGCCTGCACCGCTTAGTTGGTCTATAACCTCTTTCTTGAGAAGAGTTTAAGTGCTCATCGGGACGGCGTGGGATTGTTTGCTGGCACGGGGATTGCAAATAGCCTGTTATTCTGAAGGGTATCGATTATGAATACTGCAGCGGCGATCTACGAAAACCTGGTGACGACGAGGCCTCGCGAGAACGGCGGTCGCAGCAAGGCGGCTTCGGAGGCGTTTGGCGACAGCTCGCAGCAACGGTTCTCCGATGTGCTGCCTCTGGCCCAAGCCGCGAAGGAGCAGGTTTCGGAGACGGAGACGCCGGAGGAGGCTCCCGCAGATGCGCCCTTGACGACCGCTGAGGATGCGGTCGATCCCCCTTTGGAAGAAGAGGCTCCCGCACAGGAGGAGGAGAGCGAAATCGCATACTCTCAGGTTGTCGGATGGCCTTTCGCCGAATGGATCCCGCCTGTGGTGCAATCGCAGGTTCAGGGGACTGCCGCCGTGCAGGCGGTTGACGTCACGATGGGAGAGCAGACAACCGAATCGTCGGCGTTCGGCGTTACAGGCATGGAGCAGTTGACTTCCGCGGGGTTGTCTACGCCGGCAACGACCAGCGCTGCCTCGACGGTTGGCCAGACGCCTGGGACGGAAGGAATACCACAATCGCAAGCGGTTCCGAAAGATTTACTCGTCGAGAATCCTGCCGCGGCAAATACTGTGACAACTGTCACGATTCCGGATGAGCAAGGCGTCGCCTTGGTTGCAACCGGTGCGGATGAGCAAGCTTCGGCGGTCCCGGAGACGTCCCCAGAAGCGGCGCCGATATCCGGCACAAAGACTGCGAAGATCCTGCCCGACGAGATGCAGATCGAGCAACCCGAGGTGCAAGACGAGTCGGCGCAGGGTTCTTCCGGACCCGAGACTGCCGATGCGGCGTCCCAGCATGAAAGCCAGGATGGGATGATGTCCGGCACGAGGAATTCTGACAACCGGTCGCAAGGGCAGACCCTGGAGGTTGAGCAAGCCTCGGTCCGGGCTCAATCGACAAGTTCCCAGGCGAGTGACAAATCCGTGCTGTCCTCGAAATCACAGACGGAGTCGTACGAGCGTGGAGCTGCCTCCAAAAGCTACGACGACAGCGCGTTGGAATCTGTGGAAGTTGCCGCAACGGAGAATCCCAACGTTTCCCTGGATCCCGTCGAAGGCAAGGGTGCTCCTGCGGTCGCTATCAAGGAGACGGGAATCGAAGGAGCGACGGCGCCCGAATTGCGCGTCTCGGCCGTGGGGGAGACCTCGGTTTCCTCGCCGAGGGTTGGTTCACAGACTCAGAGTCTAACGACGGCGCAGGCCTCGTTGCCTCAAACTCCGGTCCAGAGCATCGGCGAGCAGATCCTGGACTCCGTGCGGGCCTCCATGGCGAATGGCGACCGGCAGGTCTCCATCCGGCTTCTGCCGCCCGAATTGGGTACGGTTGTTGTGCGATTCCAGGAACAGGGCGAGCGATTGAACGGCGTCGTGGAGGTCAGCAACAGCGATATCCAACGGGAAGTTGAACGGGCCTTGCCTCAGGTGATCCGCAGTCTCCAGGAGGCAGGCGTTCAGATTCGGCGGGTTGAGGTCGTTACCGCGGATCAGCCGGACAACAGAAACCTGGGGGGAGAGAATCTGCCGCAGGACGTGTGGCAGCAGCACCAGGGGGCCGGTCAGAGCCGCGAGCACGCCTATGCGTCCCAGCAGACGCGATGGTCCCAGAGCCTGGGGGGACAGAGCATCGGAGGCCAAGGAGTCTCGGGCGAACAATCCCGGGCGGCCGCGGCACAGGGTCGAATCGACCTGCTGCTGTGACGTAGGAATCGGTCTCTTCCGCTCTTGTTAATTTATCGGACCCTCGCATTTTCCCTCCGCATGCTTCCGCGAGACGCTTGCGGTGGGCGTCAAGACGTCCTTATGTTGCAGGCGCCCCAGGATGGTCCAGGCTCACGTCGACGGCGGAGGCATTCGTCTTTCTGATGTACCACTTGCGTCGCGAGATCTCGATCGAACGCAGGAAGGAATGCTTGAATCGGTTGAGCGAGAAGCGTTCGAGAACGGTCTCTCTGGCCTGCTGTCCCATCAAGTGGGCCAAGTCCGCGTCTTTGAGAAGGATTTGGGCGTAATGCTGCAACTCTTTGGGGTGGTTGCTGAGGAAACCCGAGACGCCGTGTTTGACCGGAGAGGTGGGGTGACGGTTCCCCAGGATGGGCAGCCCGGCCGCCATCGCCTCGGCGGTTGCCATGTTGTACCCGGCTTCGAACCGCGGGTCGGCCGTGTGAATGAAGAAACGATGAGATTGGAGCAGGGTCTTGAGGTGGTTCCAGTCTCTGGCGGCTTCGATTCCCGAGAGATCGGGATTGTGGCCCACCAGAGTAATCGGGATGTCCGCGAAGGCCTGTTGATGGAAATCCCAGAGCAGGATCTGTCGGCGGCTGCTGATGAAGTTGCAGATCCGAAGGCCTTGCGAGAGATCGCCCTTGTGGGGCGGATAGCTGTTGGCATCGATGCCGAAATGCACGATGTCGTCCGTGAATCCCCAGGATTCGCCCTTGAACATGGAGGTTGCCACGACGTGGGCCCCGATCAGGTCGACATAGCGGTGCAGGGCATCCTTCATTTCCTGAGGATCGAGGGTGGATTTTTCCTCCTGCAGCCGGCCCTCCAGCGTGTGGTGAAGCACCAGGAGTTTGGGCTCGGGACGGGATGCGGCGTCAACCAGATCGGTGGTGTTGTGGGCGACAATACAGTAGTAGCGCGTGGAGGATCGGAGGGCCTCCGACAGCGTGATGAGGCGCGCGTGGGCGGGAATCGGCCTCATGCGTTCGTCCCAGCCTTTGTTGTACTTGCCCGGCAGGTCCACGATGATGTCGAGCCCGTAGCCGAGTACGCTGAGTTGATAGACCCAGGGTTCGTGACAATTGAACACGAGCAACTGCCTGCTGCCCGGGGCCTGCAACCAACGTTTTATCTGCATAGGATTGTGTGATTCTTTGTCAAGAGCACCCATTTCCGGCCACACCCGTCAATTCGGTCGCTCCCAAGAGTCCGTATCCGGCGTGTGTGACATGGATCGATTACGCGATCCTCACGACAGAGGTATTATCGGCCACGGGACCCCGTTCTCATGAGAAAAGGCCGGCGGACCGGCCAAAATTTGTGGTCGAGTTTGCGAACCCGACCGGACGTCGCTGCGAAACGGGTTCCGGCGCGCGGAAAGATTTTTTTTCGATTTTCCGCACGGGTCCGACGACAGGAGAACCCCCTATCACTGCCTCGTGTGACACATTTATAGGCCGACCCGTTTTCCTGCGGTCGGCCGTATGCAAACCCCTTAAGTACCCCATCTTTTCATCGATAATCAGCGTAGAGGCCGGTAGCCTCGGTGTACAGAGAACAAGGGCTTTCGTAAAGGGCCGTATTGGGGTCTTTCTTTTAAGGAGTCGTAAGCATGTTAGCAATCAAGAACAACCTTATGGCGGCGAATGCTGCCCGCTACCTCGGGCAGAGCTATGATGCCTTGGCCACGTCGGTCGAGAGACTGTCGTCCGGTCTTCGCATCAACAGCGCCAGCGACGACGCCGCCGGCATGGCTGTCCGCGAACTGATGCGTGCGGATATCGCCGTGCTGGAGCAGGGTCAACGGAACGCCCAGGACGGCGTCAGTATGCTGCAGACCATGGAAGGTGCCATGCAGGTCCAGGACAACCTGCTTGTTCGTATGCAGCAGTTGGCAGAGCAGGCGGCCACGGGTTCGTACTCGTCCGCCCAGCGCGTGATCATGGACAACGAGTTCGAGCAGTTGACCGCGGAAATCCAGCGTATCGCCACGTCCACCGATTTCAACGGCATCAAGATGCTCGACAACTCGGCCACCGTGTCGGTTCACTTCGGCGGAGCCAGTGACAAGATCGACATCGAAGGCAGCAAGATGACCAAGGCCGGCCTGGGCATCAGCGCTCTGACGGTCACGACGGCCACCAGCGCCCGCGCGGCGATCACCGCTCTGGACAGCGCCATCACCGCC
>CALMMH010000760.1 GCA_937868145.1 uncultured Phycisphaerales bacterium | reverse complement strand
GACGGGTTGAGCTGCGCGACGGTGAAGCCGCTCCCCGCGCCATCGCTCGGCGTAATGTGATCGACGAGGATGTCTCCGTCCTGATAGGAGCCAGGCGCCTTCGCGATCTCGTCCATCTTGAGCTGGCGGATCGGATAGTGCTGCGGCAGAACGAGATCCACGTCCGTCACGCCACCGTCCGCGCCCTTGCGCCCGCCGATCCACGTCCGCGTGCGGATCGTGAGTCGGCTCGTCGCCACGTCGAGGCCCGCCGGCCCGACCACCGCCTTGCGGATGATCTCTTTGATGGGAAGAAACGAGGTGCGGAAGCTCAGAACTTCCTCGGCTTCACCGGCGAAGAGAGGAACTCGCCGAGCGATGTCACCTGCGCGCGCTCTCGGTCCGAGACCGGCGCGTCGAGCGGTTCACCGTTGACCGTGATATCCAACGTCACCGACACGGGAAACGCCACATTCGCGCCTGCACGGCCAGTGGGACCGGGCACGTAGGACGCGACCGGTCCACTCCCGACTTTCGCGATCGCTTCGCGAACAAGCGCCGCGACACGCGCCGGATCGTGCGGAGCCCCATCGGGCCCTGGCGGGTTGGTCGAAATCTCGACCTTTCGGACGATATCGTGACGCACGATCCTTCGGATGTGCGGCCGCGAAGGCCCATGCTCACGAGCAAAGGCCAGCGCGGCCTCCTTGCTGAGAAACACGTGGCACTCTTCGATATCGAGCCCGTCTTCGCGGAGCATCGTCGTAATAGTCCAGCGCGTCCCGCCGTCCGTCCCAGGATCCCAGCCGGTCACGCGACCACCGCGCCCTTCGGCGGGAGCTCTAGGCACACCTTGAACCCGCACGTCTCGCAGACGCCGCGCCCGAAATCAGCGAATAGCATCCCGCACCGCGCGCACGCGCACGCCCGGATTGCACCCGACCACCGTCCCGACGTTTCCAGCGGAACGCGCACATGGACGAAGCACTGCGGGCACCACGACTCGGGCCGCCCCTTGCCGTCGCCCGCATCCTCGGAGGTGAAGACCGGCATGCAGCCGAAGTCTGTCCCCACGGCCTCCTTGCACTGCGCGCAGACAGCCTGCTTCTCGCTCGGTTTTGCGTCGCCCTTGGCCATCAGATTTGCTCCGTGATTTCGGACGTCATTTTGCGGCAGTTGAAGCACTCGAGGCCCGTGCGCGCCGACCTCTCGTGAACTACGCCGATGCAGCGGTGGCCGCAAGAGCGGCACACCTCACGGACTGTCGTCCAGACCTTCCGGTAGTCTTCCATTTGGACAAGCTCACCGCACATCGGGGCGATCTTTCCGGCCGTACCAAGCCGTCCTCACCGTCGACCCACGCTCCGTCCGCACCGCTCGATCGTGCGCATCGCGCAGATCCTGAGACGTCGCGGTGAAAGAGTCGAAGTGCGCGCGTATGACCGGCGTCCACTCCAGCTTTTCTTCGCCGCCAGCCGTGATGTAGTAGCAAATCGCCACCACTTCGGGAGACTCGCGAAAGAGCCGCTCGATCTCGGCGAGAGACTGCTCCATCATCGATTGGAGCGCCTTGGTAAAGAGGTCGGAGGCCTCGGTAGGCGGAAGACGAAGGTTCAGCATTCAGTACCTCGCGATCGTCCCCCCGGACTGCCCGCGCTCGCGCCACATGTTCGGACAACCGATGACGCTCGCGAGCTCATCGCGGAGCGACATACGCATAGCATCGAGTTCCCGCCGGCGCGAGAGCGTCATGTTGCCGTCGAACTCGATTTCGTCGACCTTCTTCAGGCCGTTGGTTTGCGCAAGGGTCCGAATATACCCACCGTTACCCATCCATCGACGGAGCTCGGCGAGAAGCTCTCGGATGATGCCCTCTCCGCCCTCGACCGAGATCGGATATGTCCCCGTGTGAGCGAAATGGAGGAGGACCACAATAGTGGAGCCCGAGAGCGCCCGGATCGTAGCCACTTCGGCGAGTTCGTCGACGTCCACCACGACCCGGTCCCCCGCCGCGAAGCCCGTTGCGCTGGCGAGTGTCAGCGTCGCCGGCGCGGGAGACTCGGAGGCGACCACCGCCGTTGTAGACGTCGTGGTCGCCCCCGCGGTTGTATATTGCTGCACGACTTGCTCGAACATCTGCGTAACGCCGATGTACGGCTCCGCCCCAACTTGTAGCACATTGTACCCCAGTTCGTAGCGCAAGCGTTGCACTTCGCTCGTGTGCAGCATCGGCCCTTACGTGTCCAGCGTGCGCCAGAAGTAAGAGAAGGTGTACGTGTCACCGACCGCGCCGGTTGCCACGCCCACGATCAGCGCTACCCGCGCGAAGGCGCATGAGTAGATGGCCGGCGGCGCTGGGAGCACCTTGGTCACCGCCGTATCGGCGCCGGCGGTCCCGGTCGCGAGAACGACAGCCGCCGGATTCTGCGGCTCGTGCAGGATGTCGATCCACGTGGCCGCATCGTTTGACCCCTGCCACTTGGCCGAGATCGTGAGCGTGTCGGTCTCGGCGAGCACGATGAGCTTCGCGGCGAGACGGTCGAGTTTTCGCCGGTCGTTTCCGATCGGCACGGTGGGGCCACCGACTACGCTCGTCGCGATGAGCGTGTCGAGCGTGCCGGAAGTTTGGAGGACGTCTGCTTTGATCATTGCATCCTCACGCGTTGACGATTTCGCGCCAGCGGTAGCTAGCGGAGTAGGTGTCGCCCGCTGCCCCGGTCGTCACACCGACGACGAAGGCGGCGCGAACGAAACGGAAGGCGTACGCCGAGCCCGGCGGGCTGGCAAGGCGAGTGACAGCCACGTCTGCGCCCGCCGTGCCCGTGGCGAGAACTACCGCCGCGGGGTTTTGCGGTGCATGGGCGATGTCCAACCAATTGGTTCCATCGAGAGACCCCTGCCACTTGAGCGATAGGGTAATCGTGTTGGTCTCGGCCAACACCGTGAACTGTACGGCCAGATCGTCGATCTTTCGAAGATCCGGCCCGAGTGGAACGGTCGTCATTCCGACCGTGGATGTGGCGGTGACCCCGTTGAAGGTCCCGCTTGCCGGCAGCATGCCTCTACGGAGTGCCATTTCTGTTTCCTAGCTCAGCCAGAGGAGCGAACGCTGTAAACGAAGCTCGAATCGCTCAGCCCGAAGCCGAGGTCGGCGATCCAGATGACCTTCGCGGTTTCGCCGTAGTTGTCATCCGTGCTGGACGCAACGCGGGGACGACGGCCCATGCCTGCGAGCATCGCACCCGGTGCGATCGCATGGCCGTACTGAATCGCGACGGACGACGAGTTGTTCGTTGTGTTGAGCGTGGTGCTGCGGAAGATGTGGAACTTCTTGCAGCTCTTCTCGTACACGTGCGGGAAAAGCACGTTGTACTCCGGGAAGAAGCGAGCGCTCTTCTGGTACTCCGGATCGCGGTCCAATTGCTGGAGCTGCGTCGGAGTGAGGACGAGAGCTCGGAACCCGTCCGCGAACGTCGGAAGGTTCGCGATGTCCATGTCCCGCTCGATTCGGGTCAGTTGCTCGTACGTGAACGGGAACATCCCCGCCACCGTGGCATCGTTGACCGCCGTCATCCCATCGGGATAGATGGCCGTCGCGGCGAGGTCGAACAGCGAGACCTGTACCGCGTCGATGAAGCGGTGCATGTCGCGCGCGAGCTGCGTGCCGACGATGCTCGATTGGCGGTGAACGCCCATGTTCGCGTCGAAGGCCTCGATCGGGAACGGTGCCACGCGGGAGTTTGTCGCGTCGTAGGGTCCGCCGTAGCGGAAGAGCGTCAGGTTGTTCTGCTCGGAGCCGATCCGCGTCGGAGTCGTGCTGATGGAGGTGCCGCTCGGGATCTTGCGGCTCGCCTCCGTGTAGGTCGTGTTTGCGTACACCGGACGATTGAGCCGCACGGTTCCGCCAGGCGCCGCGGTGAAGTCCACTTTCGCGGAGCAGATGTCGCGCGAGAGCGGGTTGGAGAGGCGCAAGCGGTCGCGCTCTGCCGCGGTGTATGCCGCGCCGACGCCGCCGACTTCACGGCCAGCGACGCCGAGCATTTCCGGCGGAGTGAGGTCGAGCGCCAGCGCGTCCATGAACCAAATACCGTACAGGTATTGCGGCTCGGGCTTGACGAGGAGGCGAGAGTCGGTGCGGTCGAAAAACTCTTGCGGCAGGTCGAATCTAGACATGGGAAATCATGCCCTTTCTTTCGTCACCTTCGCAGGGTCCGCCCGCGGGAGACGTTACGTAGATTTGTATGCGTCCGGATTCGCTTCGGCGTATGCCGCCGCGGCGAAAGGGTCTTTTGTGCGGAGTGTTTCGAACACCGCCCGATGATTCGGCGGTGACGTCTGGAGGCCTTCGGGCGCTGCACCGCGCGCGGGGCTCGTATCTTTTGCGGCAGGCGCGTTCTTCGCGTCCGCCTTGGCCTTCGCCTCGGCTTCCGCCTTGTCGCTGGCCTCTTTTGCCGCCCACGTCGTTTGGAGCGCCGTAATCGCGTTCACTCGAGCGAGAGGATCGTCTCCCGCGATACGCTGGACGGCTTCTTTCTGGAGCTCGGTCAGTCCGATCATCATCCGCGCCGCCTGCTCCGTCACCGATGCGGAAAGCTTCGCGACCTGAGCGGCCTCGGCCTCGAACTTGTTCTTGAACTCGATCGCGCGTTGCTCGGCGCTCTTCTCGGCTTCCGTGCGTGCCTTGAGCTCCGCGGCCGCCTTTTTCCCCGTCTCTACGTCGGGGAGGTCGAGCTCTTTCAGCACCGCCGCGCGCTCCGCCTTGCGGGCGGACTCGAGGCGCGCCGGCAGCCATTCGGGGGAGTCGGTCGTTCCTGCGGTCTTCGGCGTTTCGGTTTGCGTCGCCAGCTCAGTCTTTACTTCGGTTGCGTCAGCCATCTGTTTTCTCCATTCGACCGTTTCGGGCGTCGTCCCCTAGTTGGAGTGCGCTTTCGCGCGATTTGGTGAAGCAGCGCCCGCGGTACGTACGACCGCGCCGCGAGCGCCTAGAACGTCACGACTCGTCGACGACGACGATCAGCCCGACGCCCTTCGATGCGGTTGCCGTGGTCAGCTCGGTCCCGTCGAGCGTGGCCAAGTCGAAGGTGAGGTCACCGCCGGAGATAGAGATCGAGGTGTCGACGTAGACGGCTTGTCCAGCCGTGTCGAAGCCAGCCGGCCCGGATGCGGCTGCGCGAACCGTGACCGTCTTTCCGTTGCGCTGCGCATTTTGGATCGCCGTGTTGCACGCAAGCGCGCGCGACGTGTCGCCCGAGCCCGTGTAGGCGGCAAAGCTCAGCATGAGCAAAAAGACCTTCCGAGCTCCGACGCCGATGGGGCTGGCATGGAGGAGCTGAACGCCCGTGATCGTTGCGTCGATGTTCGCCATTGTCGTTTCTCCGTATCGATTGAGTGCTGCTAGGCGCTCGGGCGCTTGATGTCGCGCACGACCGCGAGGGGCCTACCGTCTGCCGCGGCGATAAGCCGGCGGAGTTCTTCGCGCTCTTGCTCGAGCCGGCGAAGCCTTTTGATCTCTGCATCGAGCTCTCGCACTCGAGCGCGTGCCTGCTTGAGGAGCGTTTTCGGCGTGAGTCTCGGCCCGGTCGCGATGATCGGCTGATGCGTCGCTGGTTGTGCCGTGTAGGCGACGAACCCCGGAAGCACGCTTTGCTTTGGCGCGTCTACCTGCTGGACGACCGCGCCCGGTGATTCTTTCTGCGGGTTCTCGAGCACCGGACGACCGGCCTCACTGAGAGGCCGCGGCCCGGCTGGCGTCCACTCGATGCCCTCGCCCATGGGTCAGACTTCACCCCAGCAATGCAAGTAGATCGCCTGGGTGGCGCCCGCGCTCGTCGAGGCGCCAGCCACGTTCACG
>CALMMH010000759.1 GCA_937868145.1 uncultured Phycisphaerales bacterium | reverse complement strand
CATCGACCCGCGGCACCACGCACGGGTCTTCACCGTCTTCCACAAGCTCGATTCCCAGAGCGAAGGGACGGGCATCGGCCTGTCGCTAGTCAAACGCATCGTGGAGAACCACGGCGGCCGCGTCTGGGTCGAATCGGAAGGCGAAGGCAAAGGGACGACGTTCTGCTTCACCGTTCCGCCGCGGGCCGAAAACGAATAGGCCACATCTTGCCGCGAGGACAAGCGGCCGATCGACCCGATGGCGCTGGAGGACCATCGGCCGTTGGTTCGTCGCCCCGCGTGGATTTGAGATTTGAGCAAGCAAGACGATAGGCCGGTCGTGACCCGGCTAAGAGGAGTCTGTAGCATCATTACCGGGCATTTACGCGGCTGCTCGCCTGCGGGCGCGATGCAGCACTTGGGTGGTCAGATCGCGCGGCACGGCTCGTTCCTCGCGTTCCATGTCCAGAGCAATCCGCGAAGAGATGTGTGACCTGGTGCGAACACGATACACGGTCTTCTGCATCTTGCGGTGACGGCGGTTCCCCCGTTCCACCGCGTTGGATGTGGAAGGCAAGAGTTTGTCATCCAAGAAGGTCAATGCCTTCTCCAGGTTGGGAGAGAACAGCTTTTGGAGCGTCTTGCCGATCCACTTGAATCGCCGGACACGACGCCGCAACCGGGCGAGTTTCTCCAACGCGGTGTCGCTACGGCAGCGACGGTCGAAGAGACGGTAGACTTCGTCCATGACACTGCGAAGCGTTCGCAACTCGGGCCGTCCACCGGTGATGCGCAGCAGGGTCCGCCGCTGGGCTGGAGTCAGAACATGCTGCACGAACAGATAACGATGCTGAAACAGGTCTCCGACTTTCTGTTCGATCCGCTTGGCCTGCCGCGCTGCCTTGCGAGCGGCGGTCGAAGATGGACGCCCGCGGCCAAGCTTGGGCTTCGTGGCGGCCAACTCCTTGCGCACCTTAGCGCCCGCGTGCAGCACGGCCTTCGTCAGTTCCTTGATGACGTGGAACTCGCAGAGTTGGTGGGAAACGGCACCAAATACCTTGGAAATCGGCTCAGGATAGAGGTTCGAGCCGTCGGTCGTGATACCGTGCAACACCAGCTTGCGCCTCTGGAGCGCCGCCTGGAATGCGCGAAAGAATCGCTCGATGTCGGCGTGGTCCGGGTCATGGTCCAAGACTTCGTAGATGAGGCGGCGAAAGGTACGGTTGTCCACGATCGAGAGGACACAGAACGGCCCGTCGTACAACTCGTCGGCCGCGATGTACCCCGAGAAATCATCCAGCGCGGCGTTCAGGTACGCGCCGCGGATGTGTTGCTCCGCCTTTTTTCCCCCCACACTCCACCCAGTTCTGAATCGTGGCGTAGGGCACAAACACGCGGTGGTCCCGCCAGAGATGCCAACTCGCTGCGCGGTAGGGCAAGCCGTCTTCCACCACCAGACGCACGGCCATTGCCACGACACGGTGGGTGTAGTGGCTCTTTGGCAGAGCCAAGTCCGACATGTCCGCGTTGAAGTAGCTCTTGCACTTACAGCAATAATGTTGCGAGTACGTAACGAGAAGGTCACGAGGCCGCTCCCGCACCAAGTCGCCGAGATCATGCAGCGTCCGCTCGAAAGCGCGATCGCGGTAACAACTGCGGCCGCACTTCGGGCACGGTCGCCGCGAATAGCTGCGACTGCGCTGCACGCGCAAGGCTTTGGGAAGGTCCTCAACACGAGTGATTCCCTCGGTGCAATCGGCTTGGTATTCTCCCGGTCCCGACATGGCCACCCTCCGTGGTGCAATTGGGGCCGGGAAAATACGGCAAACCGTTCAGCGTGTCAATGACAATACCCGGTAATGATGCTACAGACTCCTTTTGTTTATGCTTTATCTGTTCGGTGCAACGGAGGCGGGCTCTGCTGGGAAGCAACCTGCCGAGGGATAACCGGACCAAAGAAGTGTCTTGCGGCACGAGCCTTGAAGACTTCAACTCTTCGAGGCTTTTTCTTTTTCGTCAAGATACCGATCCTCCTTCACTTCCACAAGACACTTCTTTGCCATGCCTTAAAAAATCCCGGGGGCTGGGGCAGAGCCCCAGCAGGAAAACAAAATGGGTTTCATTTGTCACATCGCATCGAAGTAAATCTCTTCGGGCCGGGCGTTCAACTGGCTGTGACGCCGTCGGCCGTTGTAGTACGCGAAATACTCGCCGAGATTCCCGCGACAGTCGAGTACGTCTTCGTATTCCTTCAGGTACACTTCCTCCTGCTTCACCGTCCGCCACAAGCGTTCGACCATGATGTTGTCGAAGCAACGGCCCGCCCCGTTCATGCTGATCCGCACGTCGGCCGCCAGCAGCGTCTTCGTGAAATCCTCGCTCGTATATTGCACGCCTTGATCGGTGTTGAAAATCTCGGGCTGGCCCGCTTCCAACGCCCTTTCCAGGCATCGCACGCAAAAATCCGAATCGAGAGTCGTCGAAAGCTCCCAGGCGATCACGTAGCGGCTGAACCAGTCCATGACCACCGTCAAATACGCGAATCCACGGCTCAAACGTACGTAAGTGATGTCGCTCGCCCAAACCTGGTTCGGGCGGATGATCGGCAATCTCTTCAGCAGGTACGGATACTTCTTATGCTCTCGATTCGGCACGCTCAGGCTCTTTTTCGGATAAATCGCTTCCAGGCCCAGCCACGCCATCAACGTCCGCGTGCGTTTGACGCCCACGTCGTAGCCGAGTTCCTCAAGGTAATCGCACATCCGCCGCTTGCCCAAGAACGGATGCCGCGTGTACTCTTCGTCGATCGCCCGCAGCATCGCCAGGGCCGTCTCGTCCCACTCCCACGGCTCGTAGTAGTAAGCCGCCCGCGACATGCCCAGCAGTTCGCACTGCCGGACGATCGGAAGCCGCTGGTGCTCTCGTTCAACCAGCAATCGCTTGGCCTCAATCGGCATCTCCGACTTTTTTTTTGAGCCAATCGAGCTCGAACTGAAGCTGGCCGATCTGCTGGTAAAGCCGATCCCTCAACTGTTCGTCATCCCCCTTGTTCGTTTTCGACCGGCCATCGGCGAAGAGTGCGGCCATGTTCTCCAGGGCTTGCTTCTTCCACTTCGCAATCTGGTTCGGATGCACCTTGTGCCGCAAGGCAATCTCCGCCGTCGTCGAAATCCCGCGAATCGCCTCCAAGGCCACCTTCGCCTTGAAGTCCGCCGAAAAGCTCTTCCGCTTGCCTCCCATCGTGGATCTGTCTCCTTTCCCGGAAAAATAGTCTACCGGAAATAAGGCCCAAATCCACCTTATTCACCTGTCTAGATTATTGGGACCACTTCAGCCTGTCATTCCCCGTGAGGGTGAGGGTGCATTACCTGATCAAGCAATTGAGCAAAACGTCGTGCGTTGTCGAACAGATCATATTGAAGCTCAGATTGTAGATGCCACTCC
>CALMMH010000758.1 GCA_937868145.1 uncultured Phycisphaerales bacterium | reverse complement strand
ACGTCAGCCGCGCGGGCATCTCCTGCGGCGACGTCGCAGCCCCCTGGGGCGCCGAAACCGGCGTCGACGGCGTCGAGACCGATGACGGCCAACTGCACTTCGTGGTGGCCACGATCGACGCGACGAATGTCACGCTGTACATGGACGGCGAGTTCGTCGGCGCCGCGGCTCTGTCGGCGGCCAACAAGATCAGCGCCCTAAGCACGAACTTCGCGTATCTGGCCAAGGGCGGCTACACCGGCGACCCGGAGTGGATCGGCAAGCTCCATGAGTTCAGCATCTACAACAAGGCGCTGACGATCAGCGAGGTTCGGTTCCTGGCCGGCGCGGAGTAAACCCGCCCGACGGATCCGAGTGACAGGAAGTGTTCGGGGCCCGTGTCCATGCGACGCGGGCCCCGATTTTTTTTGCGCACGCGGAGAAGTGGACGAACGGCGGGCGGACCTCTATAATCACAGAAACAAGTTGCGATAGGAGCGTTCACAGGTCCTGTTTGAAGAGGAGAACCCGATGAGGATGTGCAGAGCGAGATCGGTCGTGGGGCTGGTTGCGGCGTGCTTCGTGGGATGGTGGCTGCCGCCGGCGGAGGCTGCGACGCGTCTGGAGGCGAACGTGGTCGATGACGCCGCGGGCAAGCCGCTGGCCGCGAGAGTCGCGGTCACCGATTCCGACGGCAAGTTCGTGGACATCGAGGGCAAGCACGACCACGTGCAATACCTGGACAAACGCTGGTGCTACGTCGACGGCTCGTTCTCGCTGAAGATCCCCGACGGCGGCGTCACAATCGAGATCCGCCGGGGGTTCGAGACGCTGCCGCTGTCCGCCACAGTCAAAGCCGCCGCGAAGGATAAGACAATCCAAAAGACCTTCCGCCTCCATCGCTGGATCGACATGGCCGCCAAGGGCTACGTCCAAGGCGACCTCCACGCCCACCTCCCGGTCCCCAAAGAGGCGCATCCGCAAATGCGGGCCGAGGACCTGAGCGCCCTCACGCTCCTGCACATGGCGGACAAGGAACAGCCGCCGGCGACGAACGACTGCTTCACCGGCAAGCTCGACACGCACTCGACGCCGGGCTGCGAAATCTACGTCGCCCAGGAGGTCCGCGAGTGGCAGATGGGCCACCTCACGCTGCTCGGCGTGACATCCCTCGTCCCCGGCTACCCGCACCACGGCGGCACGCTCGAACACTGGAAGAGCAACCCCCACTACGATCTGATGCGGGCCCTCCGCGCCACCCGCGAGCAGCACGGCACGATCTTCTGGTCGCACATCTGCTCCCTGCCCGGCCACGAGCTGCCGATCGGCATCGCCCTGGGCCTCGTCGACGGCGTCGAGCTGCTCACCTGGAACGACCCGACGCAGTTTCCCAACCACTGGGGCCCGTGGGAAAGCTCGGGCTTCTCCAACGCCGAGTTCCCCGTCATGCGGGCGATGGACCTCTACTACGAATTCCTCAACGCCGGCTTTCGCCTCTCGATCGCCGCCGGCACCGACAAGTTCGGCGAAGAAATCCCGCTCGGCAGCAACCGCGTCTACGCCCGCGTCCCGGAGCCCACCTACAACGCCTGGCTCGCAGGCGTCAAGGCCGGCGCCGGCTTCGTCACCAACAGCCCGATCCTCGAGCTCGAAGTCGACGGCCACCAGCCGGGCGACGTGGTCGAGTTCCAGGGCACAAAGAAGGTCAAAGCCCGCGTCACGGCCCGCTCGATCCTGCGGTTCAGCCAGTTGGACATCCTGTTGAACGGCCGAATCGTCGGCCACAAAATCACCCCCGTCGCAGTCCTCTACGGCGACCCGCCCAAGGACGGCGTCTGGTCGATGGCGGTCGAAACCGAGGTCGAGCTGACCGAAAGCTCCTGGCTGGCCGCCCGCGTGATCGACCATCCGGACCTGAAGAATCGCATTCTCCCGCGAGACCTCTCCGTCTTCGCCCACACCAGCCCGATCTACTTCCTCCAGGACGGCAAAAAGGTCCGCGAGCAACCCTCGATCGACTACCTGACCAAGTACGTCCAAGGCACGCTCCACTGGCTCGACAGCAAGCCGAAGTTCCACACCGCCGAGGACGCCGCGGAGGCCCGCAAGGCCGCCGAGCAGGCGCTGGAGGTCCTGAAAAAGCTATAGCAGCCGCAAATCCGAAGCTCGAAACTCAAAATCCGACCCCGCCCTAGCGGGAACGTCAACAAATTCGAAGCACGAAATCCAAATGACAGAAACGAGGCTCCCGGCCGGCGGGAGCGGTTTTCGTGGCGAGGGCGCGATCGCCCTTGCGTGTCGAGGGCATCCTGCCCTCGCTCTTTCTCTGTCCAGAATCCGACGACAGAATTATCTCTCGCCAAGCCGCCAAGGACGCCAAGGTAGACCAGGCGAGCCAACCTATCCCCCCTTCGCACTGCAAAGGCGCAACATCTTGTTTTTCCGGCAAGAAGGGCCGAAAGAAAGACGGAGAATGGAGCCGAAAGAAACGAAAGAAGACGAAATAGAAGACAAGAACACGACGGACACTGCTGTTTTCTTTTTTT
>CALMMH010000757.1 GCA_937868145.1 uncultured Phycisphaerales bacterium | reverse complement strand
TGTCGTCCATCTGGATCTCGACGCCCGTCCGGCATCCGCCCGCCGGGGGCGTGTCGACGTTGCCGACCACCGTGCCGGTGTCGAGATAGAGGGCGTCGGGCTGGAAGAACTGCACCAGCGTCACCGGCTTTCCCACCGGCCAGAGGACCTGGGTCGAAACCCCCAGGTTGGACTCGGAATGACTGCGGAGGATGTACGGCGCGTGCTCTTTCTGGCGATCCAGGCCGTAAATACGAGTGCCGCTGACGCAATGGGCTGCGATCAGCACGTTCTTGGCCGTCTCCGGCACGGGATCGTTCATAAACCCGGGTTTGTCGAACAGATAGCTCGTCAGCATGAGCGACACCGCGGGCGCCACCGCAGCCTCGCAGCCGTAGGCCACGCCGTAATCCTGGAAGATCGACGCTCCCAGACACGGCGGCGTCGGCACTTCCTTCATCGAGACCATGCCGAGGCAATCGGTCGTAATCGCACTGCAGCCTTCGTTCTTGAGCAGTTGCTTGGCCGCGATGTACGATCGTGCGGCGTTGAGGCCGTCCTCTCGCGTCGGTTCCACCACCTTTTCCGCCTCGCGGAACCGTTGATGGGCCACCCACTTCGCTTCCTCGGTGACCGGTGTCCGATTGAACATCTCCTCGAAGGTCGATCTCGGCACATACTGGAGACGCACGGGGCCGAACGCGTCTTCCCTGCGTTCGTTGCCGGCGATCACCAGCATTCTCGTCGCTTCCAGTTGCCGCCTGGCGCGGACCATGCGAAGGGCCTGCTCGATGGCCGGCACTTCCAGAGAGGAGATCACATGGACGCCTCGCTGATAGCCGAGGCTGTTCACATGTCCGGTGAAAGCCATGCCCACCGGGGAGAACACGATCATGGGCACGCCGGCCTTGGCGATCTCCGCCGCGGCGCCCCAACTTGCGAAGTGCTGGAGCGTGACGATCACCGCGTCGGGCTTCTCGGTCTGCACCTTCTTGACGAACGCCGCCACCGCCGCAGGGTCTTCCAGCGGTTGTCTCTCCGTGAGGACGTCGACCCCGATGCGCAGGCCCGCCTGGGCGATCGCCTCGGTGTATCGCGTCCGCTCGCCCTCCACGTCGTACGCGGTGCCCGGCCAGCCGAGCCAATAAGGCGGTTTTTCCCGTGCGCACGCGCTCATTACCCTCACCTTGGGCCGCGGCCGCAGAGACGTCAGATCGACCTCCTCCCGCGATGAAGGCGCCGTGTGAAGGCTCTGAATACCCGCGCACCCCGTCGCCAGCGCCGCCGTGCACGCCGTGGCCGCCCCGAGGAACGACCGCCGGGACATCGAGCAACAATGACAGGGATGGGGATGACTGTGGCCGCTTCCAAACGATCCGCACCGATGGCTGTGTGACATGGTCTTTCTCCTTAAATGTGTGGCATGAGTGTACCGGAGGAATCCCCCGCAGGCAAGCGTCTATCCGACGCCATGACGGAGGAGATTTTCCTTGAATGCGTCCCCCCCAGTCGTCTAGAATAAGACTTGTGAAGTCGGGAGCGTCCTGTGGCCGAGGTTGTCGCCGGACCGCGAGGGTGGAGTCTTCGCTCGCGTCACGAGTCAACAGAGCCGCGGTGCGGTCATGCATGGAGTTACGTTCTTTCGTTCGCTCATTGTCGCACTCGGTCACTATGTGTGTCTCTGCGTCCAAGGACACATCAACGACGGGAATGTACAAGATGTTCTGAAGGAGGAATGCCATGTTTGTGAGACTCAATCGCTTGATGTTGTGCGCGGTGGCATTGTGTCTGGCGGCCCAGCCCGTCAGTGCGGGACTGGTGGGTCACTGGCCCTTCGACGGGAACCTGGACGACGTGATCGGAACGGCCGAAGGCACGTTCAACGGAGGGCAGGCGACCTATCAGAAAGGATGGATCCGCCAGGCGGTCTCATTTGACGGCGTGGACGACTACGTGAACATCCCGTCCCCGACGAACCCGACGGCGTACACGATCTCGGCCTGGGTCAAACCGGCGAGGACTGCCGCCGCGGGAATCATCACGCGAACGGACGCCTCGGGCCCGACCGCAAGCTGGTCTCACCAACTGCGAATCAACGCTACCAGCCAGTTTCATCACTACCTGTGGGTGGGCGCCGAACGCAACGTGTCCGGCACGACCGTGATCGTTCCGGACACCTGGTATCACGTGGTCATCTCGGCCCAGAACAGCGGTCCCATGCGGCTCTACGTCAATGGGGTCGAGGAAGGGACTTCCGTCGACACCGCCGGCACTCTCTGGGGCAGCGGCACCCGCATCACCGTCGGCTCCAACTCCGGCCACAGCATGGGCTGGTTCCAGGGCCTGGTGGACGATATCCAGATCTACGATGAAGTCCTGCCGGCCGAACAGGTCCAGGCGATCATGAAGGCCTCGTCCCGATACCTCGCGGAGA
>CALMMH010000756.1 GCA_937868145.1 uncultured Phycisphaerales bacterium | reverse complement strand
CCCCCAACGCCCCGGGACGCGGACACCCCCCGTCCTGCACAATTCGGGCAATGGATGCAACATCTTATTTTCGGCTAATCGCCTTGTGAAGCTGTAGCCGTTCGGCTGCGCAAGACCGAGATCTAGTTTTCTTTGCATCTTGCCTAGGATTCCACTTGACGGCCGGCATTCAACCCGCTATAGTCCCACCGTCTTCATTCAGGAATATTGGGAGGCCCGATCATGGATGACCGGCAGGTATACCCCAAGGCGCTCGGGAGAAGCCCCTACGAGATGTTCCCCAGCGATCACGTCCTATCCCACGGATTCCGTATGATGGGCTCGCATGAGCACGAGACGCTCCTCGTCGAAGGCCACTACCGCTGCCCCCACTGCCGCCGGGCGGATGTCATGGAAGCCAGCGGGATGGATTTCTCCAAGTGATAGGACGATCGTCATAGCGACCGCTATCGGCCGCCAGAATTCAAAGAGCAAACCGTCGACGGAGCGTTGCTCACAGGAGGAGTGTCGTATCTCTTCGTCCCTTCTCGAAATCCCTGTCCCGTGGTAAAATCCCAATCCGTCGGAATGATTGAATTGGCGATACAGGGAGCTACTCGGGACTATGATAGTGTGGGCGAGGATTTCGTCGACAACGACGGCTCGCCCTGCGAGTGGGCCGACGAGGCAGGCGGCGATCAGGTCTTCTGGCCGATCCCCAAGCCCAAAGACATCATGGACGAACTCAAATCGATGTACGACCGCGAGTCCGAAGAGGGAGTTGACGATGCACCCAGAGAAGACAAATGACACATCGGAGACTCGTTCTCTGCGGCGTCGGGTGCGGCTTCTCTTGTCGCTGTTCGTCGTGGGACTGGTGCTCTCGGGACTTACGGCGGTCCCAATCCAGACAGGAATGCCGATCCTGCAGAAACTGGCGGGCGAAGAGTCGCGGATCGGGAGTTGGTGGCCGGCCTTCGCTGCGTGGATCTCTCACGTGGACCGCGGCGTGGCCGAAGTCGGCCGGGAGCAGCCGTTTCTCTTCTACGGCACGGACTGGCTGGCCTTCGGACACATCGCCATCGCGGTGTTCTTCCTCGGACCGTCGCGGGACCCTGTGCGAAATCTTTGGGTGATCCACGCGGGCATGATCGCCTGCATTTTGGTGATTCCGTGGGCCCTGGTCTTCGGGCCAATCCGCGGCATCCCCCTTTTCTGGCGGCTCATCGATTGCAGCTTCGGCGTCGTCGGCATCGTCCCGCTGTACCTGGCAAGTCGATACACCCGTCGGATCGCCGAACTTGATAACCAGGACGTAACCGCCAAGTGACGTCGCACGGCGGGAGGCAACGTGGCAAACTCACGCAGTCGCAGGCTTCTACTACGGATGGCCTCCCGAAGCCGCTTTCACCAGGAGTCCCAGGGCCACATTCTCCCTCTGGCGTCCCTCGATGCCAGTGCCGTTCCAGCTCACGATCAGATCGAGGCTCGGCAGGACCACCATCGCCCGCATGCCGCTGTGGCCGAAGCAGCCGAAGGCGTCCGTCGGGACGTCGGGCCAATGCCGCTTGCCCTCGCGGTCCACGCCGTTGATCCACCAGAGCCAGCTATAGCTGCCCATGTGGTCGGTCTGGTTGTCCGGGATCTGGCGAGAACCGATGCTTCGCTGGCCCGGGATCATCTCGGCCGCCTCGTTGCCCGCCCGCGGGATCGAATTCGACACTGGGCTTGTCAGGGCCAATCGCACGTGCTCCGGGCGGATCAATTGCCTGTCGCCCCACTTTCCGCCGCGAAGATATAGCAGCCCGAAACGGGCGAAATCGCGGGGCGAGATCGCGGTCCGGCCCGGCCGGTCGTCCTCTCCGAAGGCCAGGAACGAGGGATCATCCTGGCACCCAATCAGATCCGTCAGCAACGGATGCAGCACCTTCGCATCCACGGTCGAATGCGTAGCCCCATAGACCTTCGTGAACAGCGTGTCGAAGAACAAAGCCATCTGCCAGTCGTTGTAGGCGTACGCCGTCCCCGGCTCTTCGACGAGGCCGTAACAGGAAATCTGATTGGCCATGTGCCGCCAGGTGATGCGCGAATCCTTGTGGCCCAGAACGGCGTTGATCTCCTTGAGCCTCGGCTCCCACTGGCACACGGGCTGGTTGACGTCCGGGATGCGGCCATCCTCAACTGCCTTCAGGAGGAAGTGGGCGTAGATCGGTTTCGCCGCCGAGGCGACATCCGTACACCGCGAGGGATCGCCCCAGGAATGGACCATGTACCCCCGCCGAACCACGCAGCCAAATCCGCCGACTGAATCGCTGAACGCTTCGATCGCGTCGGCCGAGAGCCCCACCTGCTCCGGCGACTTCGTCGCCCACTCGCGGCCGGGATAGACCGAAGCCGCAGACGCCATGCCGCAAATGCAGAGAGCAACAGCGATAAAGGTCGCCCACATTCTCATGGTCTTGTCCCTGGTAAACACGAAATCCGAATACGGCTAGTCTTCCTTCATCACATGATCGTCGTACTCGATTTCGAATCGCAGCTTGTGCTTGGCCTCCTCGGTCGCCAGCGAAAGGAACAGGTTCCGCAGCCCGTCGTCCTTGGCCACCGAGGCCAGGTGGGTGTAGAGCTTGAACGCCGCCTTCTCCTTCTTCATCGCCAGGACCAGCGCGTCGGCGTAGCTCATATCGGCAGCAGGCGCACCCGACACGAGGTACTCCGCGAGACCAAGTCCCGTCAATTGCTGGGCCCCGGCTCCGAACGAGTATTCGCCGCGTTTGACGGCCTCCAGTTTGGCCTGGTGCCCCTGCTCTTCCTTCGCAAAATCGAGAAATGCCTTCTTCATGGCCGGCGCGTCCATCCTGCCCGCCAGGGCGGTGTAGAACTCGCTGGCCTCGATCTCCCGAGCAATCGCAAAATCCAGAACCCCATTCACACTCCCGAATATCTTGCCCATGTCGTCCCCAATTCTCGATAGAACCCATTGCGTTGCTGCCTACTCACCCTCTGCCCTGCCGGTACACCGGACGGGATTCTACCGCCAGCCACAGACCGACAAAAGCCGAAAATACCGGACGGACTGTCTTGTCGCGTTTACCGCCTTCGGGGTGCCAGCGGAGGGATTGCCATGTCGCAATGCAGGGGATCGGTGGGCAAGGAAGACTGTCGCCTGTAAATCCTGCTGGAAACAAGACCAAAGTCCGGATAGGATAAGACCGATATGATTATCGGAGTTGCCCGTCGACGCCCAGACAGGATGAGTGCCGGGCCCTTTATGAAGAGTGTTTCTGGATGGAAGGAACCATGTGATGAGCAATCGGGCTGACACGAAGAATATGGCCCTGTTCTGTGATTTCGAGAACATCGCGTTGGGCGTTCGCGACGCCAATTACGCCCAGTTCGACATCGGCAAGGTGCTCGAACGATTGCTGCTCAAAGGCAACATCGTCGTGAAAAAGGCCTATTGCGACTGGGAACGATACAAGGAATTCAAGCCGGCGATGCATGAAGCGTCGTTCGAGATGATCGAAATCCCGCACGTGCGGATGTCGGGCAAGAACTCCGCGGACATCCGCATGGTGGTGGACGCCTTGGACCTGTGCTACACGAAGGAGCACCTGGACACCTTCGTCATCCTCAGCGGCGACTCGGACTTCTCGCCCCTGGTCAGCAAGCTGCGGGAGAACGACAAGATCGTCATCGGCATCGGGGTCAAGAACTCCACGTCGGAGCTGTTGATCGCCAACTGCGACGAGTTCATTTACTACGACGACCTCGTGCGTCGCCCGCCGGCCCGTAAGAAAGAGACTCCCAAGGAACAGGCCCGCAGACCCGCAAAAGGCCCGACCCCCAAGACTGCCAAGCCCGGCGAGGATAAGAAACAGGAGGCCTGGGACCTGATCGTCCAGACCTATGAAGCCCTGGTCGAAGAACGAGGCGAGGGAGAGAAGATCTGGAGCTCCATGCTCAAGCAGACCCTCAAGCGACGCCGACCCGGCTTCAGCGAGTCCTACTACGGTTTCCGATCCTTCGGGCAGTTGTTGGAGGAGGCCCAGGCGCAAGGCATTCTGGATCTGGAGCCGGAAGAAAGATCCGGCGGCTACATCGTCAAAGGCTGTCACGCGCCGTAACAAGCGTGTCGGCACGGACCGACACAGACACCCACCAACGCACACGGACAGAGAAGTTGGTGCTTGTCCGTGAGAGTCCGTGTTCGTCCGTGATATCACAAAATGAAAAGGCCCGACGGCCGGAACTGCATCCGGCCGTCGGGCCTCTGTTCTTCAGAATCCAAGATCGCGGCAATCCGCCGCAATCATCAACCGTCAAACCATCGGATCGCAGCCGGTGGAGATGGGCTGATAGACCGGCTTGCCGGACATCAGCTCTTCCTGCGTCGGCACGATGGAGTACTTCGACTGGTTCATCAACCAATCCCAGGTGATGACCTGGCCGGTGTAGGCCGCGATGCGGGCGCCGATGGCGGTCAGGGTGCTCTCGGCGACTCGCTGGCCCTCGTTCAGCAGATTGCCGCTACGAATGCTCGCAATCAGATCCATGTGCTCCTGCACCATGGGGTCGATGCTCTTGCCCGGGAAATTCCAGGCGTTCTCGCCCGAGATGTTCCCGCTGCAATTGCTGGTGCCCTTGGTGCCGACGATCTTCTCGCTGACGCGGCTGGTGCCGGGGCTGTGGCCGCTGAAGCTCAGGCAGCGGGCTCCGTTGGCGTACTCGAACTCGGCGAAGATGTGGTCCCAGATGTCGCCGTTGTACTTTTCCCAACCGGCTTCGCTGCCGTTGTTGAACTTCCTGCAGACTTCCTTGGCAAGCTGGACCTGCTCGGGATTCGTGCTGCGCCACTGGCGGCCGCCGACCGCGGTAATCGCCTTCGGCGGGCCGTCGAAGCACCAGTTCATCACGTCGATGTTGTGAATGTGCTGCTCGCAAATCTGGTCGCCCGAGAGCCATGTGAAGTGATACCAGTTATGGCATTGCCACTTGAGTTCGTCCATTCCGTCCGGACATCCGCGGAACCAGATGCCGCCGCCGTACCAGTAGCATTGGCCGCCGACCAGCTCGCCGATGGCGCCTTCGTGGATTCGCTTCATCGTCTCGACGTAGCTGGCTTGATGGCGCCGCTGCGTGCCGGCGACGATGGCCAGCCCCTTCTCCTTGGCCAGTTTGGCGGCCGCCATCACTTCCCTGCAGCCGGCCACGTCGGTGGCGACGGGCTTCTCCGTGAAGACGTGCTTGCCCGCCTTGATGGCGGCCATCATCTGACGTCCGCGGAAAGCCGGCGCCGTGGCCATAATCAGCATGTCCGCGTCGCACTTGGCCAGCTTCTCATGGCAGTCGAAACCCCAGAACATGTTGTCGTCGCTGATCTTGATGCGACTGGCTATTTTCTCATCCTTCTGGAGCCCATCCCGAGTCCCTTTGACCTGGCTCTCGAACAAATCGGCCAAAGCGACGATCTCGACGGACGGATCGGCCTCCAGACAGTTCCGGACCGCGCCGTTGCCGCGTCCGCCGCAGCCGAGTAGACCAACCCGGAGCTTGTCGGCTCCCTGGGCATGGGCCATGCCGCCGAGCACGGCAGCCGTCACAGCGCCGACGCCGATCCCGGAAACACTCTTGTTCACTTGTGATGACATATTCAAAATCTCCTATGTTCGGTATCTTCGTTCCAGCGTCGGACGACTCAGCCGCGATTACTCTGCACCCAACCGGGCAGTTGGTACTCGCCGGGGATCGCAACCGCAGGCACAGGCCTGGAATCGCTGAGCTTCAGGTCGTCAGCGGGCAGCAGGTCCAGCGTGCAGCGGTTCAGGAACCAGGACCGCTTGAACTGCTGGCGGGAGTAAGCCGACTCGCGGCCCATGATGGCGAGCAGCGTGCTCTCGGCGATCCGCTTGCCCTCGTTGAGCGGCTTGCCTTCGCGGATGCTCTTGATCAGGTCGGTATGCTCCTGAACGTACGCGTTGGCGCGGGGGCCCTTGTACCGCCAGGCGTTCTCGCCGACGATGGTCCCGCAGCAATCGGTCCAGCCCTTGGTGCCGACGACGCGTTCGCTGACGTTGTTGGCGGTGCCTTCGATCTGACGGCACATGCTGATGGTCTTGACGTCGCCCGGATAGCTGAATTCGACGCCGAAATGATCGAAGATGTTGCCGTACTTGGGATCGGTGCGGAACTGCCGGCCGCCCACGGCGTAGACGCTATCAGGCTGGACGTCTTTGAACGCCCAGTTGATCACGTCGAGGTTGTGGACGTGCTGCTCGCAGATGTGGTCGCCCGACATCCAGGTGAAGTACAACCAATTGCGAATCTGCCATTCGATGTCGCTCTCGTTGGCCTGGCGCTCGTGGCACCAGAGGCCGCCCATGTTCCAGTAGCATTGGGCCGACACGATCTCGCCGATCGCGCCGTCGTGAATGCGTTTCATCGTCTCGACGTACTCGGGCTGGTGACGCCGCTGCGTGCCGGCGACGATGCCCAGGCCCTTCTGGCCGGCCAGGTCGGAGGCTTCGATCACCATCTTGACGCCCGCCGGGCAAACGGCCACGGGTTTCTCCATGAACACGTGCTTGCCCCGTCGGATCGCCTCGGCGAGCTGCTTGGGCCTGAATCCCGGCGGCGTGGCCAGGATCACCAGGTTGATGTCTTCCAGGGCCATCAGTTGCTTGTAAGCGTCGAGTCCGACGAAGCAGCGGTCGTCCGGAACGCTGAACTGGGTCTTGAGGCCTTGCAGCCGGTCTGCGAAGGCGTCGGCCAGAGCGACGATCTTTACGCCGGCAGAGGAGTTGACGCAGTCGTTCGCGGCGCCGGAGCCTCGTCCGCCGCAGCCGACGACGCCGACGCGAATTTCATCACTGCCCTGAGCGTAAGCCAGAGGTCCGGCCGCCCCGGACAACACCAGGGTCCCGGCCGCCATTGCCGAACTCCTCAGGAGTTCTCGTCTAGTCCAATTTCTTCGTTTCACCATAATCTGAGCTCTCCAATGCTACGTCTACGAGGTACCTCCGTCGTAATCAACGGCATGATCTGTAAACAAACCGGTTGCTTGCCCGGTAGGACATGTGTGCCAACGATAGGGCCAGGCGAGCCAGCCCTCTGTGCTGTTTGATGGGCCATACGCACTATAAGACGTTCGCGGTTACCGAATTATTGAGCAATAAACCACGTCCGAGGGACGATTGCAAGCTGTTTTTCCGGCGGCAGAGGCGGGGATTGCCTCCTTCCAGGGACAACACTTGAATCCAAACGCCCCGGCGGGTAACATAAGTCTGGCCGTGGCATAGGTTTGGTGGATCCTACAGGGTCCCCTTTTGCGATTTACGCATCCTCTCACCGCGGCAACAGCGGTGTGTACGGCGCACTCTACGATTACTTCGCCCGGGCAACAACCCGGTGATTGAGAATACATGGCAGTTGTGACGTTGCAGGACATACACGTGGCGTTCGGCCCGGAGATCGTGCTGGACCATCTGGACCTCCAGTTTCACCCGGGGGAGAAGGTCGGCATGGTCGGGGCCAACGGATGCGGCAAGACCACCATCCTCAAACTGATCACCGGCCAGGTCACGCCGGACATGGGCCGGGTCATCCGACAGAAAGGGCTTCGGATCGGCTATCTGCCCCAGGAAGCCACGTTCAGCGGCCAACGGACCGTCTTGGAGGAGATGCACGCCGGCGTCGACGAGATCTTCAAGCTCCAGGAGGCGATCCACACCGTCTCGCGCGAGATGGAGCACCTGACGGGGGCCGAACTCCAGGCCAAGATGCGGCATTACGACCGCCTGAACCACGAGTTCGAGATCGCCGGCGGCTACGAGTACGAGACCCGCATCCAGATGACCCTGGCGGCCCTGGGCTTCGAGCCGGAGCTGCACAACGTCAAGACCTCCGCCCTCAGCGGCGGCCAGCTCTCTCGCCTCGGCCTGGCCCAGGTTCTCATGCTCCAAACCGACCTGCTGCTGCTCGACGAGCCCACCAACCACCTGGACCTCCAGGCCACCGAGTGGCTGGAGCGGTTCCTGGCCAACTATCGCGGGGCCGCGGTCGTCATCAGCCACGACCGCTACCTGCTGGACCGGGTCGCGTGCAAAATCATCGAAGTGGACCGAGGCCAGGCCAAGGTCTGGCCAGGCAACTACACCAACTTCATCGAAACGAAAGAAACCGTTCGGCTCCAGCAGGAGCGGGAGTACACCCGCCGCGTCGAAATGATCGAGCGGACGAGGGACTTCATCGCCCGCAACAAAGACCAGGAAGGCATGCGAGGCACCGCCAAAGGCCGCAAGACCCGCCTCAATCGCCTGCTCAAGGAGAACCCTGATTTCCTCGAGAAGCCTGGCAGCCAGCGGACCATCGCCTTTTCCTTCGGCAAGACCGGCAAAGCCAGCGAGATCATCATCCGCTGCGAGAATCTGACCAAGTCCTACGGCGAGCTGACGCTGTTCCAGGACCTCTCCTTCGACATCCTCAACGGCGAGCGGCTCGGCATCACCGGTCCCAACGGCACAGGCAAGACCACCCTGGTCGAGCTGGCTCTCGGCCACATCGAGCCCACGACGGGCAAGATCCGCATGGGCGAGAGCCTCCGCGTGGGCTACCTCGACCAGCACGGCGAGGTGCTCGACCCCAATC
>CALMMH010000755.1 GCA_937868145.1 uncultured Phycisphaerales bacterium | reverse complement strand
GGAGAGTTCCGGCCCGACAACGCCGGCAGCGACAAGTCGATGGACGATGTCTTCAACTCGCCCGAGAACATCTGCAACCTCCAGCAGGGGATGTTCCTCCAGGACGATTACTCGAAACGGAAGAACCCGGCGCAGAGCGACGGTCTCGAATACGGATTGGGCGAGGAGCCCAGCCGGACGAGTCTCGTGATCTGCGAGCAATCGAAGCTGCGGATCGCGTATGAGAAAAAGACGGCGTGGACCGATTATCTCAGCACGCTGGCGGACAAAGCCTTCTACGTGAGCCCTTACACGGGAGATCTGATCTCATCGGATTGATGTGCAGATATGACCAGAAAAAGGCAACAACACGGATTTTCGCTTACGGAAACGCTGATGGCCGTCGGGACGCTGGCCGTCGGGATGAGCTTCATCGCCGGGACGTTTCTGACGGGAATCTATCTTTCAGTGTTCTCCACGGAGCGGACGATCGCGGCGGTCGCCGCCGAAGAGGGGTTCGCCAAGATGCGGATCTTCGGGCTCGACCCGAATGACTCCGCCCCCAAGACGACCGCATTTGTGGACTATGACGATCTGGCGGCGGTGCCGGATGGGGAATGGATGTACCCGTCGGCTCCTGAGTCGTCCGCCAAGCAGTATTCGTGGTCGGGCATCTGCCGGCGCATGGCGGACGGCAGCGATCTGGTGCAGTGCACGGTGTTTGTCAGTCGGCGGACGGGCGGAGTTCAGAAGTTCTGGAAGCGGGGAGCCGGGACCGCCGATCTGGCCCTGGAATCCGTGGACCGGCCGTATCCCGTGCGGATCAACGTCAGCCGCAGTTCGACGACCGCTGAGAACGAGATCGTGATTTTGGACGCGGTGTCCTCGGACGGGACCGATGAGCGTACGTTCGTCAGCAACGGGTCGATTCTCGTGGACGACGCGACGGGGCATATGTATCGCGTGATGGAGCGATCCGCCGACGAGATCGGCAAAGTCGTCCTGGACCGCGATTGGGAAGACGGCGATCTGACCGCCGATTCGGGTTGGATGTGGGTCGTTCCGCCGGTTGCCACCGGGGGCAAGAACCCGGGCGTCGCCGTATATCAAGAGACCCTCAGATTCGCGAGACCGTAAGATGCGAAAAGCGTTCACACTCATGGAGATGATTGTCTCGCTGGGGATCCTCGCGGTGGTCCTGTCGTTCGCCGGAGCGATCTTCCGCGTGAGCATCGACTCGCAGCGGATCGCCCAAGCCAACGCCGAGATCATGCAGAAGCTTCGCGTGATCACGGACCAGTTGGACGCGGACTTCCGCAGTCTCCGCAAGGACGGCGAGATCTTTGTGGTCTGGGGCGCGCAGCGCAAGGCCGGATATGCGTCGACCGATCCCAATCGTTTCAAGTCGGAGGCTTTCGAGCGGTTCGACCGGATCATGTTCTTCACCACCGGCGACTTCCAGACCTACGGCGCCGATCCGGAGCGGGGCAACGTCGCGAGGGTTTGTTACGCCCTGGCGCGAGGCCCGTCGGCCAATCCGGCCGAGCCCAACTGGGCGCCGTTGCAGAAACCCTACAGAAGAATGCTCGCTCGGACGCAGCACATCCTGATCTCGCCGCAAGACGAGGACCACGCGCTCGACACCGAGGATTTCACCACGGAGGATTGGCTCGAGTGGAACAGCCAGCAGGAAGTCGACCGGGTCTCGCTGGAGGAGTGGAAGCGGGTGCCGCAATCCGAGAAGTTCAACATGCTGTCCGTGATCGGCGACATCACGGTCGCCGACGGGGACAGGAATCCGCTGAGCACGACGGAGGAAACCGCCCGCGGCGTGTTGATCGATCCTGCGGAGCCCAACTCAATTCACTCGCTGTTTTGTCGCGGCGTGGGCCAGTTCATGGTGCAGGGCTGGAGCGACAGCCAGGACCGGTGGCTCCCCGAGGTGAATCCGAACGACGACGAGAGCCTGGAGGATTCGGATTTTCCGTTGACGTCGGGCAATGCGGACATCGACGCGGAGAACGACCCCGGCCTGTGGTATCCGCGGGGCGGATCGAGTCTGAGCGATCCCAACTTCTCCGGTCCGCTCGATCAGGAGCATTTCAACGAGATTCCCGGCTTGGGACGCGCTCTGAAGTTCACGTTCACGCTCTACGATTCGCGACATCTGATCAAGAACGGCCGGACGTTCACCCACATCGTCTACCTGGACAACTGATGGAGCAGCCATGAAGGAACCGATCAGACATATCGCGGTGATTCGGCCCCGGGGCTCGGCCCTGATCCTGACTGTGGTTCTCACGAGCCTGCTGGCCATCGTGGGTGTGCTCTTCGTTATGGCTGCGCGGATCGACAAGATGTCCACGACGGCTGCGACGGAGAGCCGGGAGCTTGGCTGCGCCATCGACACGCTTCTGATGCGAATCGATCGGGAGTTGGTCATGGACGTCCCGATCGTCACGTCCGACCAGGAGTACTACGAGTTTCCGGACGCCAACAATTCCTGGCTGGCCGATCTCGAACCGTACGAGTCCAACGGGAACTACTACTGGAGCCAGATCAGCAATCTCGTGGGCTCGTCGATGATTCGCAGCAACGACGTCGCCATCCGAGCCGTGGGCGAGCGTGACGCGATCGATCCGAACCTCAAGGCGAATCCCCGCGTGACGACCGCCGACGCCGACGGCGATGGAGTCGGGGACGCCCAGTGGTTCCGCGTTCCCGGCATCATGACCAGCAAGGGCAAGCCGTTCTACGCGGCGGTCCGCATCATCGACAACGGCGGCATGCTCAACGTGAATACGGGCTTCCGCCTGGACCCGAACGAGTCCGTGATCCCTGCCGGCAGCCCGCTCCAGATCAATATCCTGGGGTTGACCGGCTTGGTGGGTTCCGAACCCAATGTGTCGGACGAGATGAAACTGCTGGAGACTCGGGCCAATCGAGGAGCGGATTCCGTCGCGACGACGAATTTGCCCCGCTACGAAGAGGAAGTGATCTGGCACTACCTGGATGTGAAGAATCCGGACGCCAATCACCCGTCTCCCTATACCCCGTTCGACATCTCCGACGAGTTGGAACTCCGATACCGGTACTTGCTCGACCAGGACAAGACCGACACGCGCGTGGAAGCCTGCGGGCGGTTCACGCCGCCCAGCATTCTGTCGAGGCCGGTGGACGCCAACAGCGAAGTCAAGACCTGGTTCCCGCGGGCGGCCGACGGGACCAAAACCTCGTACGCGTACCGGCACGTCGCCACGACGTACAACATGGATCGGATTATTACGCCCGAGCCGTTGTCGCTGGAGGATGGAACCCAGCGGAGCAAGATGGTGAACGTCAACACGACGGACGAAGAAACCCTGCGGACGGCGGTTGTGGCGGCCCTGAAGGAGACCGATCCGAATGCGGATCCCGCGGAGATCGCCCAGACGGCGGCCCAGATCACCGCAAACCTCCGGGATTACATCGACGACGACGACGAGGTGACGGTGATCGGAGGCCTGTCCTCTCCGTATTACGGTTTTGAGCAGCCGTGCATTTACATCTCGGAACTGGCCTGCCGCCAGGTGGAAGATGACTCCGGCACGGTTCATTCCTCCTTTGCCGTCGAGTTGTACAAACCCTATTTCGAGGATCGCGATCCCAAACCGGACGAGTGGAGCCTTCGGGTCCACAATCCTTCGGATGGGACGGATTTCGAGTTGCCGCTGACTTGGACCGGCTCCAGGCGGTTCCACGTGGTGTTGGCGGAAGATGCGGAGGCGCCGCTGGCCGAGGGGCACCTGGTGTTCATAGACGCCAATGAGCCGGTGGACACAATGCCGTTGTACGCCTACAACCGGGCGGACTATGTTCTCGAACCCCAGACCGTGGATCCCAGCGCGTTTCGGTTCGAAGAGGGCGCCACGATCTCGTTGCGACGGACCGTCTCCGGCGGGGCCAGTCTGACGACCGTCGATCTCGTCCGCGTGCCCGAAGGATGGATGGCGGTGGACGACACGGCCCGGAGCATCCAGCGGGACATCTCGCCGCATAAGTGCATCCGGCGGCTGTGGGCGACCGGCGAGCAAATCTCAACGCCTGCGCTGGGCAACAGCGTGCAGCAGTTCGTGGATGCCGAGCGGCCCGGTTTCCTCCAGGCTCATCCGGCCAACAGACCGCTGACGAGCATCGGTGAGTTGGGCATGGTCTTCCGCAAGAACGCCTACAGCATTTCGGAAGGGACGCTTGCGGCCGATGCCCTTATCGATCTGGCCAATCCGCTGTACTCCAGGCTTTTCAACTATCTGACGGTGATCGATCCGTCGCGGTATCCGTGGCTCAACAGCACGGAAACCCGCATCATGGGACGGATCAACGTCAACACCGCGCCGGCGTTCGTCCTGGCGCAGTTGCCCTGGATGTCCTACGCGGCTCGGCCGGAGGATAATACGCGGCCGAGGCCGGCCGATCGCGTCCTGTACGCGGCCGGCGAGATCGTCAAGCACCGCAGCGATCATGGGCCGTACCAGAGCACCGGCGATCTGATGCAGGTTGCCGCGATGCGTTCGCTGGGTTCCGATGAATTGGACAACGCTCGCAACGACACCCCGATGGGGCCGGACCCGACGCCGGATGCGGCCCGGGACGATTTCGAGGAGCGGGACGCGCTCTTCGCCCGGATCAGCGATCTGGTGTCGGTGCGCAGCGATGTGTTCACGGCTTACATTCTGGTCCGGATCGGCGAGACGGGTCCTCAGAAGCGAATCATCGCAATCTTCGACCGTAGCCAGGTCGATTTGACCCATGACAAGGCCCGCATCGTCGCTCTGCACCCCATGCCCGATCCGCGATAGCCGCCGATTTCGCTCCACGCCTTGACGATTCCTCACTCCTTGTTGAGAACAGAGGGAGTCCGCCGTATAATGGCCCCGGACAACGGGGCTGGGTTGGGCGGTCTTCGACTGGGCCGGGAACCGTTCTCGCGGGTGTTCTCCAACCTCGACCGGCCGGCAACGTAAGAAATCCGAAGGTTCATGGAAACGCAAACACAGACACGAACGAAGGTATACACCGTCACCCAGGTGAACTCGCTGGTCAAGGACGTGCTCCAGACCCATTTGCCGTCCTGGCTGACGATCAAGGGCGAGATCACCGACTGGAAACAGCATCAGAGCGGCCATTGCTACTTCAGCCTCAAGGATGAGGAATCGATCCTGCCCTGCGCGATGTGGCGGGGGAATTTCTCCAAGGTGAAGTTCAAGCCGGGCAACGGGCTGGCCGTGCTGGTGACCGGCTCGATCGATCTCTACGTGCCGCAGGGCCGTTACAAGCTGATCGTCGACGAGATGATCCCGGCGGGCATGGGCGCCCTGCAACTGGCCTTCGAGCAGATGGTCCGCAAGCTCGAGGCCGAAGGATTGTTCGCCGAGTCGCACAAGAAACCGCTTCCCAAATACCCGCAGCGGATCGGAATCCTCACGAGCGAGTCCGGCGCGGCTCTGCACGACATCGCCGACAGCATCTACAACCGTTGGCCCTGCACGAGGCTGGTTCTGTATCCGGTGCCCGTTCAGGGGCCGGGAGCGGCCGAGGCGATCGCCGCCGCCATCGGCGACGTGAACCGTCGCAACGACCGGCTCAAGCTCGACGTCCTGATCGTCGGTCGGGGCGGCGGATCGCTGGAAGACCTCTGGGCCTTCAACGAAGAGGTCCTGGCCCGGGCCATCTTCGCGTCGCGGATTCCGATCATCAGCGCCGTCGGGCACGAGGTCGACACGACGGTCGCCGATCTGGTGGCCGACGCCCGCGCCTCGACGCCGACCAAGGCCGGAATGGTGGCTGTGCCGAATAGGGAGGATGTGCTGTCGGATCTTTTGCACCAGGAAAAGCGGCTCAGCGCCAGCGTTCGCTCGCGGTTCGGACTGTGCTGCGGATATCTCGAAACCGTCCTGGCCAGCGCCGTTTTCCGCAATCCGCTGTTGGCGGTCCTGAACCGGGAGCAGTACCTGGACGACCTCGGCTGGGACCTGAACGACGCCATGAGAAAGCTCTTTTTCCAGGCGCAGAAGCAAGTCCAGGATTGTCAGGACCAGGTGGCCCGGATCGAGCCGCACCGATTGCTCGGGCGGATGATGGTGGAGTTGAATGAACTGACAGGCCGCAGCCTGGCCGCGGTGACGCAGGCCCTCAATCGCAAGAATCTGCAAATCACCGCACAAGAGAACCGCCTGGCGGGACTGAATCCCAAATCGGTTCTCAACCGGGGTTACAGCATCACGCTCAATAAGAACACCGGCCGGGTGGTCCGCACGGCCGACGACGTGCAAGTCGCTGACCTGCTCGTCACCGAACTGGCCGGGGAGAAGCGGATCGAAAGCCAAGTCACAGGAATTGATGATGACGGAACGAAAGACCAGGGACGAGTTGACTAAGCTCACCTTCGAGCAGGCGATCGGGCAGCTCAAGGAGATTGTGGGCAAGATCGAGCAGGGGGAGATCCCGCTGCAGGACAGCCTCGAACAGTATGAAAAGGGAATGGCCCTGATCAAGCACTGCCGCGGCATCCTCCAGAAGGCGGAGAAACGCATCGAGAAGATCTCGAAGGAAGAACCGTCCGAGTCGGAGCAGGATGACGACGCCGAGCCGCTGCTGCGGGGTTGACTCGTCCAGTGTCTGTGAAAAGATCGTGGCGGATGGGTGGCAGCCTCCAGCGCAGCTTGGGGATGGCGAAGCTGCCTGCACATTCGAATGGCGATCAAGACCATCCCCAAGTCCTGCGGACTTGAGGATGCCACCCGAGCCTCCGCGTCTTCGTTGCCCGGAAACCTGCACAGACACCTCGTCCACAGCCCGGGGGAATTTGGGTTGCCACAGCCCGATAGACGGGGCATAATGACCCGAGTTTCGAAGGCAGCTTTCCTCGCGGCAGGATGGGGAGAGCAACTCGTTGCGAGCGTGGCGGAACTGGCATACGCGCCAGGTTTAGGTCCTGGTGTCCGTAAGGACGTGGAGGTTCGACTCCTCTCGCTCGCATTCGTATGTCAACGGATTGCAGGTTGGAGCAGGAGAAGTCATGGCTCGGCGGCTTCGTACAACAATCGTCTGCCTCATATCCCTCACACTGATCGCTTCCTGTACCCCTTTGAACACACGGGGCTCTTCGGTACGTCCGGCGGCTGTGCTGGGCGTCTCCAGTTCGGATGTGGCAGGGCTCGAGGAGGGGTTGACGCAGGCTGCATCGCAAGAGATTGAAGGCGTCAAATTCACCTCCGGCCGGATCGCGGGCCGACCTGTTGTCGTCGCCTGGACAGGCGTCGGCAAGGTCAACGCGGCCATGGTTGCGACCCTCCTGATCGAGCACTTCCAGCCGACGCAGGTCATTCACACGGGAATCGCCGGCGGCGTCGATCCGAACCTGGAGCCGGGCGACATCGTGATCGCAAAACAGACCGCCCATCACGATATGGGGTACATCGGGCCCGAGGGGTTCGAGGCCGGCGGTGTGAGGAACCGTCTGACGGAGGAGAACAATCCCACCTTCTTCCCTGCGGATCCGAACTTGCTGGCGGTCGCGGAGCGAGCGGCCGGCGGGACGAGTTTTGATCCGATCGCCCATCGCAACGGCCAACGACCGCCGCACGTGGTTGTCGGGACCGTCGTCACGGGAGATACATTTGTCGCGTCCAAGACCAAGTGCCAGGAACTGGCCGAGACACTCCAAGCCGGCGCGGTGGACATGGAAGCCGCGGCCGTGGCGCAGATCTGCCACCAGCGGGGCGTTCCGCACCTGGTTCTTCGCAGCATCGCCGACAAGGCCGATGAGAGCGCCGTGGTGGACAAGCAGAAGTTCTATTCGCTCGCGGCGGAGAATGCGGTGCGGCTAGTCGTCGCGATCCTGAGAAGCATGGGAACATGAGGGCACGGAATGCTGAGAGACCGCTTCGATCTCCGGAAGCATCAGACGAATCTGCGAATTGAGACCGTGGCCGGGGTCACCACGTTCCTGACCATGGCCTACATCATCTTCGTGAACCCGAACATCCTGGGCGACGCCGGCATGGACAAGCAGGCGCTCATCATCGTCACCTGTCTGGTCAGCGGCGTGATGTCGATCCTCACGGGCCTGCTCGCAAACGCGCCGATCGCGATGGCGCCGGGAATGGGACTCAACGCGTTCCTGGCCTATACGCTGGTCCTGGGCGGCAAGATCACGTGGCAAGTGGGGCTTGGCGTGGTGTTCCTCTCGGGCCTGCTCGCCTGGGTGCTCACGCTGCTGGGGTTGCGCAAGCGGCTGGTGGAAGCCATTCCGGCGAGCCTGATCTCGGCGATCTCCGTCGGCATCGGGCTGTTCATCACCTTCATCGGCATGCAGGACCTGGGCCTGATCGTGAACAACGAGGCCACGCTGGTTTCCGCGGGGCCTCTGACCGGGACGGTCGCGATCGGCCTGGCCGGGCTGCTGCTCATGGCGTTTCTCTCGATGAAGAGGGTCAAGGGGGCCCTGCTGATCGGCATGCTCTTCTCAACTCTGTGTGCCGTGGCGACGGGGCTTGTCCCAAGGCCGACGAGCATCGTGTCGCTGGATTTTGACGTCCGCCCCGTGGCGTTTCAGCTCGACGTCCTGGGCGCGTTGAAATGGAGCCTGTTGGGCAACATCTTCGCCTT
>CALMMH010000754.1 GCA_937868145.1 uncultured Phycisphaerales bacterium | reverse complement strand
TCAACGCTGTGCTGGATAAACGGATTCATTGGGATTTCGCGGCAGAGAACCTCGGCTGATGGCAGCCTGAACGGGTGCACGCTATATCACAAGACAGACCTAACAAGGCGCCCCACCCACAGCGTACCGCTGCGCAGCCCGCGTCCGGCGAGCTTTGTCGTTGGACGGACATGAGGGGTCGACGACTTCCGCCGATAATAAAGGAGGCAAAGCATGAGCACGATTACGACGAAAGACGGTACCCAGCTCTATTACAAGGACTGGGGCGCAGGAGAGCCTGTGGTGTTCAGCCACGGCTGGCCCCTCAGTGCGGATAGCTGGGAGGCTCAGATGGTGTTCCTGGCCTCCAACGGCTATCGTTGCATTGCTCATGACCGTCGCGGTCACGGCCGGTCGAGCCAGTCCTGGGATGGCAACGATATGGACACCTATGCCGACGACCTCTCGGAGCTCATCGAAGCGCTCGATCTGAAGGAAGCCGTCCTGATCGGCTTCTCGGCGGGCGGCGGCGAAGTTGCCCGCTATATCGGCCGTCACGGCACCAAACGGGTGGCCAAGGCCGCGCTGATCTCCGCGGTCCCGCCGCTCATGCTGAAGACGGCGGCCAATCCCGGCGGCTTGCCGATGGAGGTGTTCGACGGGATCCGCCGCGGCTCCATCGCCGACCGCTCGCAGCTCTACAAGGATCTCGCCAGCGGCCCGTTCTTCGGGGCCAACAGGCCCGGCGCCAAGGTCTCGCAGGGCATGATCGACTCGTTCTGGCTCCAGGGGATGCGGGCCGGTCACAAGAACACCCTCGACTGCATCAAGGCGTTCTCCGAGACGGATTTCACCGAAGACCTCAAGAAGTTCGACGTGCCGACGCTGATCCTTCACGGCGACGACGACCAGATCGTGCCGATCGGCGCCGCGGCTCTCCGCTCATCGAAGCTGGTCAAGAACGCGACCCTAAAGATCTATGCGGGCGCACCCCACGGACTCGCGACCACGCACAAAGACCAGCTCAACGCCGATCTGCTGGCGTTCCTCGAGGTCTGACGCAGCGACGTCGTGGAACATACCCCGGAGAGCGTGTTCCACGTCATCCAGCTCGATCGAAGACTTCTTCACGTCAGCCGTTGCGCTGCAGAAACACGAGAATTCGCGACAGCGACTTACCGCCGACTGCGCCAGTACCAGCCGCCACCGCCGCCAAACACAAGAATCAGAATGATGATGATGAGAATGGTTGTTGTACTCATGACTTACCCTTCCTTTCGAGTCCTCCTCCAAGCTAGTCCTCCGGCAGCCCGCAGTGAAGCGCACTTTCTACTCGGGTGCCATACTGCGGGCCAAGTAGGAACTACCCGATCCGCAGCACAGGTCCGCCGATCGATGGAGATTTCCTCTCTGGCCTGGCCCGAACTGCTCTCGGGTGTCGCGGTCGTCGGGCGGCATAGTCACGGTGTGCGCAGGGAAGACGGCGGCGTAGTTTCTACCCGAGTCGCCGCGTCGCTCCCGGGTAGAAAGTGCACTTCCAGGCGGGGCGCCGGGGGACTACATTCGAGTTGTGAAGGAACGGCCATTCCCTCTCCTCGAGGTACTCACGAAAGGAACACCCCATGACAATCTCACTACCGTCACTCCTGATTCTCATCGTGATCGCGGCTGTCTGCGGCGCCATCGGGAAGGCCATCGCGGGCAGCGCTCGCGGCGGGCTGATCGTCTCGATCGCCCTCGGCTTCGTCGGGGCCGTTCTCGGGCCCTGGGTCGCCGGGAAGCTCGATCTCCCGGAGCCTTTCATGGTCGACATCGGCGGGCATCCGTTCCCGATTCTGTGGTCCATCATCGGCGCCGCGCTTTTCGTGGCGATCATTCACCTGATCTCCCGACGGCGGTAGCGACTGCGCTGCCGGACCGTCAGAGCAGGTTGTGCTCCTCTGCGTAGTTCACCAGTTCGACCCGGCTGACCAGCCCGAGCTTGCCCATCAGGTTGGCTCGGTGGTTCTCTACAGTGCGCACCGAGAGGCCAAGCACGCCGGCGATCTGCCGGTTGGTGTTTCCCTTGGCGAGGAGGCGCAGTACGTCGAGTTCCCGGGGGGTCAACGCAATCGCTGCCGACACGCGCCGGTGCTCCGTCGTCACGGGTTGGTGAAGAAGCGCGCGGGTCATCGCGGGGTGCACGTAGATGTCGCCCCGGCTCGCTACGTGAATCGCCCGGATGATCTCGGACTCCTCGGCCCGTTTGATCACGTAGCCGGCGGCGCCCGCGCGTAACGCTTCGTGCAGCAGGCTCTCATCCTCATGCATTGTGAGAATCAGCACGATGAGCTCCGGATACCACTCCTTCAGCCGCTTCGCGGTCTTGATTCCGTTCTCGGGGGGCATGGTGATGTCGAGCAGGACGAGGTCGGGGCGCAGGATCCCGACGAGGCGCTGCGTCTCTGTGCCATCTTCCGCCTCGCCG
>CALMMH010000753.1 GCA_937868145.1 uncultured Phycisphaerales bacterium | reverse complement strand
GACGACAACGGCTACTTCCTCTCGCTCTGGATCGCCAACCGCAACCTGCTGATTTCCCTGTTCTTCGGAGCCATGGCCGTTCTGGCTCACGATCGTCGGCGACGGCAACAATGGCGCCCCGGCGCCGTGCTGGTTCCCGCGTGCCTGTTGGTCTCGGTGCTGGCCACCGAGGGGGGCATCGCGACTTTCGCTTATCTGTTCGCCTATGAAGTGGCTCTGGGCCGCGGAAACGCGGTCCGGCGGGCTCTGACGCTGGTCCCGTCCGTCATCGTGATTGTCCTGTGGCGGCTGGCGTACAACGCACAGGGCTACGGCGCCAGCGGGGGCGGGTTTTACTTCGACCCGGTCCGCGAGCCTTTCGACTATGCCCTGGCCGTTCTGCAGCGGGGGCCGTTCTTTCTGGGAGGACAGTGGACCAGCATCCCCGCGGATTTGCACAACTACCTGCCGCCGACAAGCATGACACTGTTCTGGACGTTGCTGACGGTCCTGACGATCCTGATCCCTATCGTCATGCTGCCCATGCTCCGCGTGAATCGGCGGGCGAGATTCTGGCTGATTGGCATGTATCTTGCGGCGTTGCCCGTCTGTGCGACGGTCCCGATGGGCCGGGCGATGCTCTTTATCGAGATCGGGGCTTTCGGTGTTGTGGCCGAGTACATTGGCGGTTGGCTGGCGAAGGAGCATTGGAGACCGTATCACGGCTGGACCCGGCATGTCGCAGGGACGCTCTTCGTGGTGTTCTTCGTCGCCCATCTGCCTTTGGCAGCGGTCGGACGACTGGGGGCCCCGGGGGTGAGTGCGACCCTGCAAGGCAAGATGGCGGAGACCCAGGATCTCAGTCCGGCCGGAGACCTGGGATACGAGGACCTGGTCGTGGTCAACGCGCCCAATCCGATTTCCTTTCTGTACGACCCGTTCCAGAGGGCCTTCCAGGGTCAGCCGCTGCCTCGCGGAGTGCGCATTCTGGCTCCCGGTTTCAACTCGGTGGAATTGACCCGCACCGGACCGCGACGGGTGATCGTGCGAGCCCTCTCGGACAGCCTCCTGGACTGCCAACGAGGCAAGCGAGCGGATTTCGCGTTTTTCTACCGTTACCTCGCGGATGTCCGCAGTCCGGCCCATCCGCTTCACGCGGGCGACCGCATCTCGCTGCCTCGTATGGAGGCGGAGGTTCTGGCCGTCGATGGGCGGGGATTCCCCACGGAGGCTGCCTTTGAATTTGAGGCCCTCCTGGAAGACGCATCCCTGAAGTGGCTGGTCTGGGACTGGGATGACGATGTTTATCGGCCCTTGACCGTGCCGCAGGTGGGGCAGTCCGTGCGGCTGATGGGACCATTCTGACGTGGCGATGGCGTCCCGCCCTTGCGTCGCGAGGCCATCCTGGCCTTGCCTGTCCGTGCGGAGTGGTCTGAAGAGCAAGGGCAAGATCCCTCGCCACACAAGACAAGGGCGCGATGCCCTTGCCGTGAGAAATTGCCATTCCCGAATTCCCCCGAGTCGCTTATAATGCCCCGGAATTCAGAAGTCATTGTTTGGAGCGTATGCGAAGTATAAAAAGACAAATGGAGATCGACGAGCAGATCTACCAGCTCAGCACGCTGGTGGCGGGCGACTTCTCTCTGCAGGAAGTGCTCGACAAGCTGGCCGAGGCGGCCGTCAAGATCATCGGCGCCAAGGCCTGCTCGATCCGTCTGCTCGACGAAGAGAAGAACGATCTGCGGATGCGGAGCACGTACGGGCTCAGCGAGGAATACCGCAGCAAGGGACCGGTCACCAAGGACGACGTGGTCATCAAGGCCGCGTTTGCCGGCCAGGCCATCGTGATCGACGACATGCGGGTCGACGGCCGGATTCAGTACAAGCAGGCCACCGAACAGGAAGGTCTCGTCAGCCAGTTGACCGTGGCGATGCAGTTCCGCAACAAGTCCATCGGCGTCCTGCGTTTGTACAGTCCCCAGCCGAGCGATTTCACCCCGAGCGACATCGTCGTGGCCCGAGCGGTCGCCTCGCAGTGCGCGGTGGCCATCACCAACGCCAAACTGTACGCCGAGGCCATCGAGGCCCAGCGGTTCACCGAACAGATGCGTCTGGCCGGGCTCATCCAGCGTCGGATGATCCCCGAGAAGCCCCCGCAGATCAAGAACCTGGACATCGCCGCGACGTATATCCCGTGCTTCGACGTGGGCGGGGATTTCTACGACTTCCTGCCCATCAACAAGGACCGCCTGGTCATCACGATCGCGGACGTCATCGGCAAGGGCGTGCCCGCGGCGATCATGATGAGCTGGTTCCGCGGGGCCGTTCAGGCGTACACCGAGGGTTTCCGCGAGGTGCTCCGCGACGTCGGCTCGCTGGCGGGCGACCTCAACAGCGGCATGAGAAACGTCGTGCGCACGCGAAACGCCATCGAGAACTTCAACAAACTGGCCTCCATGGAGTGCCGGGAGGGGGAGTTCATCACGCTCTACTACGCCACGATCGACGCGGCGGAAAAGACCATGACCTACTGCAACTGCGGCCACGAGCCGGCGGTGCTCATTCGGGACGGCCGGATGCAGGATCTCGCGGCGGGGGGGCTCGTCCTGGGCGTGGACCCGCACGCCAAGTACGACATCGAGACGGTCGAGCTCCGCGACGGCGACTGCCTGCTGTTCTACACCGACGGGCTGATCGACGCGATGGACTTCAACAACGACCTCTGGGGCCGCGAGCGGATGCTGGAGGCGGCGGCGCGGTTCGTCGATTGCCCGGCCGACCACGTGGTTCGCAACGTGCTGGCCTACCGAAGGCGGTTCGCGGGCCTGGCCCGGCAGGTGGACGACACGAGCATCATTGCGGTCAAGGTGGGAGACCCTCGCAGCAGCGAAGCCTGCGGGGCGTGCATGGCCGCCGAGACCGTCAACATCTCCGGCGAAAGGGTAGAGGCCCGGTAAACCCGATGGCGGATCTGGTAGTGACAATCGATGGT
>CALMMH010000752.1 GCA_937868145.1 uncultured Phycisphaerales bacterium | reverse complement strand
AGGGGAACGACTCCTCGAACTCCATCTGCCACTGGGAGTCTTCGCTGTAGGCGATGCCGCCGGTGGCCTGGCGTTTCGCCTGGACTTCGAGCAGCTCGGCGGCCAGGTCGCGAACGGATTCCGCGACCTTCTCCTTCTGCTTCTGCCAGCGTTTCGTGCCCACCTTGCTGAGCATGGGCCGCTTCGGGCTGGTGCCGATGTACTTCTGGACCAGGGCGATATTCTGGACCGAGACGTGGATCTTCACGCTGTCGGCGTACTCGATGGTGAGGTATTCCGCCCGGCCGCCCTTCTCCTCGATGGTTTCGGTGCCCAGGAATTTGCCCACGCCATAGGAGGCATGGACAACGTACTCGCCCGGCTGCAAATCGGCCAGGCTGTCCACGGGAGCCGTCGCGCGGGCCGGACGCTCCCGCCGGCGGAGAGCGTACTGGCCGAACAGCTCGTGGTGGCTGACCACGATCGTGTTGAGCGACTCGACGACGAAGCCCTGGTGGACATAGCCCAGCAGAAGCTGGAAATTGCGGGGCGTTTCGCCCGCGACCTCTTTGAGAATCTCGCTGACGCGAGAGATCTCCGCGGGACTCTCGCAGTACAACAGGACCCGGCTGCCCTCCTTCGTCCGCTGGACCAGCTCGTCCAAAGCGGCCTTGTGCCCGGCCCAGAGCGACGTGGCCGTCCGCTCGAACTGCTGCACGCTCTTGACGCCGATATGCAGCAGTCCCTCGTCCGCCGCGTCCTGGCCGGGCGCGAACCGGCAGACGTGCAGTTGCGTGAACCTCGCGGCGGAACTGTGGATCTCGGACCACGGGTACAAACGGTCCGGCTGCTCGATGCGGACCAGGAACACCTTCGCCACTTCTTCGACGTCCGCGGGCTCTTCGAGGACGATGACGGCGTCCTCGGGCAGGATGTTCGTGACCAGCTCCCGCTGTTCGATGACGGCTCCCGACGCCGCGGCGACGATACGGATGCCCTGGACCTCCGTCGTCGATCGCTGCGTGTCGAGATTGATCTGGCGAATGCTCTCGACCGTGTCGCCGAAAAATTCGACGCGGACGGCCAGCGATTCGTCGTACGAGGGCCCCGTCGCATTTCCCGTGATGCGAGCCAGCGGAGCGTAGATGTCGATGATGCCGCCGCGACGGGCGAACTGGCCCGGCAGATCCAGCGCGTCGACCCGCTCGAAGTTGTTGTTCGCGAGCCACTCGACGATGCGTTCGGGGTCCACGACATCGTTGCGTTTCACCTGGAGTTCGCTTTCCCGCAGGGCCGAAGGCCTGGGGATCGGCTGGCACAAGGCCTGCACCGGCGCGGCGATGACGAGGTCCTTCAAACGGGCCTCGGGGTCCGTCAACATCGATACGATCTTCAGCCGCTGGGAACGAGTCTCGTCGGTCGCGTCGGCGAGGTCCTCCTCGCCTTCCCACGCGGGCAACAACTCGATGCGCTCGACGCCGAAAGTCTTGAGATCGTCGAAGGCCCGGTCCGCATCGTCGATGTGCGCGCAAAGGTGAAGAACCGGACGGTGAAGCGTTTGGGACAGGTGCGAGGTCAGCAGGCGCGCAAAGGATCCCCACGTCCCCTCGACTTTCACCGGCCCCTTCGCCTGGCTCAGTCGGGCAACAATGTCGGAGACCACCTTGTCGCGTACCAGATCCATAGACGGTTCAGCGGGCATTACTATACCCGCGGAAGACAGTCCCGGCGAGCAAGAATGGTCCGGGAATGCTCCCCCTTGTCCATCGGCTGGAATCCGGCCCTGCTTTGCTCACCCAGGAAAAAGCCTCCCGCATCAGTACCGCTTTGACGGGGGAATTGTTCGCCGGCGGAGGGCTTCACGGACCCGCACAGACCTACACGGACCAACACGGACGCACAAAAGAAACCGACCCACGCGGGCGAAAGCGTCCGTGTGGGTCGGTGCAAGTCCGTGTCTGTCCGTGATGACGCGACCAAGCGTTTTTTTACTGCCCTTGCTCCTTGAGCTTCTGCAGGATGCCCTTGGCGGACGCGACCACGTTATCGGTCGTAATGCCGAAGCCCTGGTAGCATTCCTTGTATGGGCCGGAGGCGCCGAATCCGTTCATCCCGACGAAGACGCCGTGGTCGCCCAGCCAGCGATGCCAGCCGAAATCGGTGGCCGCTTCGATCGCGACGCGGGCCTTGACCTGCGGCGGGATCACC
>CALMMH010000751.1 GCA_937868145.1 uncultured Phycisphaerales bacterium | reverse complement strand
GCCAGGGGTGACTGGCGGCGAGGCGATGAACGTCCCTCGCTTGTTGGAGCACTGCACCGCCAACTTGGACAAGCTTCAGTCCTGGGCCATCCGATGCGACTCTTCCTCTCGATGGCACACCGACGAGCGGGCTGAGCCCAACATGGTGGCGCAATATGATCTTCGCTGCGACGGCACGAAGTCGTGCAGCCGGCGCTGGCTATGGCCTGATGCAGCCAACATGGACACGAAGAACTTGGATCGAGCCCAAGTCGAGTACATGAGAGTCCTGTGGGATGGCCAGACATATAAGAAATACCTGAGGGGGACCTACGACGGTCTGGGCACGCTGTTTCTCGACGATCTGACTTCCTACCCGGCGGGGACAAAGGAGTATGAGGTCGGGTTCATCCAGACTCAGCACGCAGCCGGTTTCGCAACGGGCTACTGCCGCAGCTCATTTGATCGTCTTGACATGATCCTGCGGGAAGGGCAGGACAAATCGTTGCGCAGACAGATGGAGAATGTCAACGGAACTCCGTGCCATGTGATCGACGCCAAGACGAAATATGGCAATCTGACGGTGTGGATCGATCCCGAACATGGCTACGCCATTGCCCGGTACCGTCTCCAGGCCGGTGGAGCCGCCGGCCACCGGCACTACGATCGCGCCTTGGTCTACGAGAGCTACGCGGAAGCCTCTGAGACCACCCGCTTCGAATGTGTGGATGGCATCTGGATCGGATCTGAAGCGATCCAGGACGTGCAGTACACGTACAAGGGGGTGCGGCATAGACAGGAGGGGCAAATCAGAATCACGGAATTCACCCTCAATCCCGATCACGAGAAGCTGCGATCGTTCGAGCAGGACGATGTGCCGAACGGGACGCTCGTCATGATCCCGCCGGTCACCCATATTCTCTACGTCTGGCAGGACGGGAACCTGGTCAAGCACATCGACGAAGAGCTCGTTCGACGACTCGATGCGATTCTGGAGACGATGATGCAAGCCGAGAGCCGACGTGATCAGCCGATGGCGGTTGAACGCGAAGGGAAACCCAGTGCCGCGGCTGTTGTAGAGGACCCGAACGGAAGCTCGGCGGCCGTTAAGGCAGGGTATTCGCACTTGGGACCTCGTCCTCATTGCGGCCTCTATTGCATGTACAGCCTGCTGAAACTGGCGGGCCGCGAGGTGGACTTTCGCGATCTGGTCAAGATGGAGTATTACGGCCGATTGCGCGGCAGTTCGCTGGCGGAGTTGAACCAGGCGGCCCACGATTACGGCCTTCATGCCGGCACGGCCGCTCGGCTCAGCACACGGGCGTTGCGTGAGTCCCCCTACAAGGCCATTCTCCACGTCAAGGCCGATCCCAACGCCAAGGATTACGACCATTACATGCTGTACCTTGGGACCGAGCGTGGCAAGGCGAAGTTGTTTGACCCGCCGCGTGAACCCAGGCTGGTGGATTTTGCAGAACTCGCGCCTCTCTGGGATGGTTACGCCTTATTTGTCTCGCAGCAGACGTTCGATATCGATACATTGTTTCGTCCGGATCAGCAACGGTTGTACTACTATGGCATGGGCGCTGTGCTGCTGGTCCTGGTCGTCCACCTTCTCCGACGGGTCTGGCTGCTCTGGATGCCGACGTTGTCGCGTCGCCTGACGCTGGGTCTGAACGTGGGCCAGGCCGCGATGCTGGCTCTGGTGGCGCTCTTGGCCGCCGGGTTCTACCATTTCGCCGATGATGAAGGACTTCTGGCCAACACGGTGGGAACGGCGGGTGTGC
>CALMMH010000750.1 GCA_937868145.1 uncultured Phycisphaerales bacterium | reverse complement strand
CGTAGCGATCTGGTACGGATCGTTCGGCTCGCCCGTCCCGCCGCTGTATTTGGCGTTCACCGGCAGGGCCAATAGACACATCGTCAAGGTCACAAGTAGCGTTCTCATGGTCTCCAATCCTCCGAGATGGCGAATGTACCCATCAACACCTCTGAAACCACCGGTGAGCACGGATAGACTCCGACAACAGGGTGTGGCAGGCGCAAACCCCCTGCGCAATGGCCTTATGTAATACAATGCGAGATTCTCGCGTGTGATTGGCCAGGAATTCCTGGAGAACCGAGAACTTTTTGTGCAGCTCGGACGAATCATACCACAGCCTCCTGATTCAAGAGTCTGGCATGAACAGCGGCTCGGCGTGAGAACAGCCGGCACCCATACGGGAGCAGGGAGCCCCCACTCCCCGCCGCCGGCGATGGCCCCATTATACCCATCTCGGCCAATACGACTGCATACGTAGAACTACGTATTTTCGAGCCGCGTACTCTCAACCTATCATCACCCAGGGTATCCGGCGGTTGGAGGCGGCGTATCGCCCACAATGGTCGGCCACAGGACGCCCCGAAACCGCCAGTGTATGAGTGCTCCAGTTCTCCTGAACCCTACACACCGGCATGCGAAGAACATACCTGGAATGAGCTGGCGGTCCGTTTCACGCCAGCTCATTCCGAAGTGTGTTTCGTTTAGAAGATAACGCCTTACGGCGTCGCTGCGAACGAAGACCTACGGGCGGACGACCCGATCGTAGATCCGCACCTCGTCGATCGGACCGGACCAGGTCTATGTCGCCTCCGTGGCCGTCTGTCGTCATGGCGCCGGTGCATAGGGCCGGACCGGGATGTAGAAGAACCGCACCTCGCTCAGGCCGGTGTTCGCCGTGACGCCGCCCCAGGTGCCATTGACGGTCAGCTTGACATACCTAGCGGAGACCCCGCCGAAACTCACCGTGGTGTTCGCCATGTAGCCCGGCTTGCCCGGCGCCCGGGCGAATTCCGGCACGTTCGCCAATGTCGCCCACGTCGCGCCGTCGAGGGAGTATTCGATGGTGACGCTCTTGGCGCCGAAACCGAGGAACGGCTCGATCAGTTGATTCGAATTCCACACCCACATCTCATGGAGCACGTACACCTCATCGAATTCGAACTCGATCCAGTTCGGTGTGATGCCGCGGCTGGTCCACATATCCGCCGGCGTTGTGGAGTGTCCGTCGCTCGCGTCGAGCCCGGAACCGTCCACCGTCTTCTCCGGACCCGTGCCCGGCTGCGAACTGGAGGCGGTGGCGACGATGTTCCCAATCGGGTACGCGAGGGCTTCGGTCGTGAAGGACAGGACCGGCCCTCGGTAGATCGTGAAGTCAGGTGCAGCGCCGATTTCATCGACTCGCCAGTAATAGGTCTGGCCGAATTCCAAACACTCAAGGGGATCATAGGCATTGGGTTCCTGGTTCTGGCTGACCAGAACATCGAGAGGCGAAGCTCTATTGGCGTCCATGACAGCGTCCCATGAGGTTCCGAAGTACACATCGTGGGTTTGGGCGAAGTCCCCTGGCGTCCAAGTGAGGACCACATTACAGGGCACCTCCGTTGCATTGGCTCCAGGTGCGTGCGCCACAGCCGGCCCTCTCACGTCCATGTGCTCACTCAAGACGGCAAGGTCCTGGGCATCCACGATCCCATCACCCCAGGCGAACGGACCGATGTCGCACAAAGGCTGGTCCTTTCCCCAATTGTCGACCAAGAGGGCCATATCGGCGGCATCGACTCGGCTGTCGCCATTGAAATCGACGACCGGAAGGATCGGCGCCTGCCAGTTCTCCCATGTGGTGAAATCCGTGCTCTCTGCAGTCATGAAGTACAGCGTGGAACCATCCGGCGAGATGCGAGGCCAGAGATCGTGCATGGAGCTGTTGACTCCAAGTCCGAGATTCTCCGGCGTCTGCCAGGCAGAAGAGACGGTCGCCCGTCTTGTGATCCATATGTCCGTGCCCCCGCATCCCCCGGGCCTGGGGGGATCGCCCCAAGCGAAGTTGTCGCTGAAGAACAGCAGCAACCCATCGGGCGAAAGGCAAGGCGAGATATCTTCGGTTGTCGTGTTCACTATCGGGCCGAGGTTCACCGGGTCGCTCCATGGATCACTTATGATCGCCCGTCTTAGAACGTAGAGATCGCTCCTGCCGTATCCGCCGGACACGTACGACCAGAAGAAGAGTTCCAGGCCATCAGGGGAAATCCAAGGCCCGCCGTTGCCGTCTGCCGTGTTCACCTTCGGTCCCAGACTCACGGGCGATCCCCAAGGTGCATTCGTGCTCGTGCGTGTCGTCATATAAATGTCGGGCCATTGACGGCCGATGTCCGAATTGAAATAGAGTGTAAGCCCGTCGGCTGAAATGGATGCACCCCCTTCATTCTTCGCCGTGTTGACGCTGGTTCCCAGATTCTCCGGTGGGCCCCAATCCTCGT
>CALMMH010000749.1 GCA_937868145.1 uncultured Phycisphaerales bacterium | reverse complement strand
TGGACGGCGTCTGCGCAAAGCTGGCCGACGCGATCAACGAGGCGGTGACGCAACTCCAGCCGGCACGCGTGAAGATCGCCACAGGCGAAGCCCGAGGCAGGATCGCGTACAACTACTATGCCGAGCAGCTGTACGACCCGCGTTGCCACGTGATCCAAATCCTCGATGCAGCCGGCAAGCCGTTGGCGACTCTCGTCAACTACGCCTCCCATCCCGAAGTGATCGGCTCCGACCAGGGGATCCTGTGTCCCGATTTCGTCGGGCCGCTCTACGACCGGATCCAGGAGCGAAACGCCGGCCTGGGGATCTTCCTGAACAGCGCCCAAGGCGGCATGGTCACCGCGGACTGCCGCGGTCCCGACGGCAAGGACGTCCAGACCTGGGACGAATGCGTGCGGATCGGGAACCTGCTGGCCGACGAGGCGATCCGCATCGTCGCGGACGCCCCCATCCAGGAGAACCCGACGCTCTTCTGCGGCGCAACCACTATCGAATTCCCGGTCGAGAACGAGATGCTCCGAACGGTGGTCAAGCTCTCGCCATTGGGTTTCGAGCTCAGTCCCGACGCCTGCGTGAAGACCCAGGTCAACGTGGTCAACCTCGGCAACGCCCAGATGCTCACAATCCCCGGCGAAGCCCTGCCGAACATCGGCTTCTACCTCAAACGCAAGATGCCCGCCGAGCACAACCTGCTCCTCGGCCTGACCAACGACGCCTTCGGCTACATGCTTGCCAAAGTCGACTGGAACAGCTTCGAGCGGTACAACTACATCACGCGGACCAGCCTGGGCGAAATGACAGGCGAGATCTTCATGGAGAAGGCTCTGACCTTCGTCAACGCCTGCCCCCGCCCGGCCGCACAAAGCAAGACCGCCTCTCAGCCCTAAATGAAGCCATCCCGTTCCGCAGGATGCATTGATCCTCTTCCTGCTGTTCCTGCAGGACCCTGACCTGCTCCTTGAGATAGTCGATGGCCTTCCATCGTTCTTTGTTCAGATCCAGGTTGACGTGGCGGAATTTGGCCGCTACGATCCTGCAACTCCGAGAGTTGGATTCGGAGATCGGTGCGGGCTCCGTACGTGGCCCTGCCGCAGAGCTCAGTAAGTTGGGGGACAGCCGATCTCATGCTACTGCCGTTGCCTTTAGTGCCATTCGAGAGTTTCATGCTGGCCGACGACCGGCCGGCGTACCCCATGAACTGCTTTGCGCGGATCCGTTTCCATGGCCGGCTCAATCGAACCGCCCTGGAGTCGGCCATGGCCATCGCCGTGTCGCGTCATCCGCTCCTGGCGGCTGTGGTGCGTCGATCCGGGTCCCAGGATTTCTGGGTGGCGGCGGATCAGCCGCCGGCCGTCCAGTGGCGCAATACGCCCCTGGTTGAATCGCTGCCGCCGCTGGCTCCCCTCGATGTTCGGGTGGAGCCCGGGCTGCGCGTCGTGTCGTGCGAGGACGCCGGGAACACCGATCTCATCATCCAGGTCCATCACGCCTGCTGCGACGGCGTGGGGGTGCTTCGTTTCGCGGAGGACCTGTTCCTCTCCTGTGCCCTGGCCAGCGCGGGAGTGTGGAAATCCGTGCTGCCGACGCTGTGTCCCGAACGATTGCTGGACCGCGGGAAGTTCGACCAGACAACCGACAGGCTGCTCAAGATGATGTCCCGACAGGAGGTAGGGGCGCTCGGCGCCAGCCAATTCAGAAAGCGAACTCCCGAGCCACTGGTGCCGCATCAGGCTCGACCGGACGACAGTTCTCCGCCTGCGGATTACCCCGCCTCGCTCACCCGGCGGCTCGACGGGGCCGAATCGACGGGACTTGTCATGGCTGCCCGCAGGCTGGGAGTGACGGTAAACGACCTCCTGGTGCGCGATTGCTTCCTGACCTTGAAGCGGTGGCGGAAGCGCACGGGGGATCAATCCGGCTGGGTTCGCGTGGCGGTGCCGGTGAATCTGCGGACGCGGGCGGATCGCCGCCTGCCGGCCGCCAACATGGCCAGCGTGGTCTTTCTGGACCGTTTGGCCCGGCACATGGATGATTCGGAACGCCTCCTCGACTCCGTCCACCAGGAGATGGCGCTCATCAAACAGAAGCAACTGGGGGCGACTCTGGTCCTCACGCTGGAGAACAGCCGCTCGATGCCCGGCGGTCTGCAGGAGTTCGTGCGTCCGGACCACTGCACAGCCACCGCGTTCCTGACCAACTTGGGGGCGGTATTGGATCGGTACCCGGTTCCTCAGAAGGAGGGCCGATTCGTCGTGGGCGACGCCGTGCTGCAAAGCATGGAAGCGTTGGCCCCGTTGCGGCCCCTGACGTGCGCCGCCATCGCCGTGGTGGCCTACGCGGGAGAGCTCCATATCACCCTGCACTACGATTCGCGCGTGCTGACTGTGACGGATGCCCGCGAGTTGATCGAGGACTTCACGGGCCGTGTGCGCCAGTCCGCCGACGCACAGGTGACTTCGGACTCGACGATCGGCTGACGGGACGCAGACGCTGAATCGGGACGAATCCCCGGCGCGGGGTCTCGTCTGCGTTCCATCCCTTCGAGTTTCCTGCTTCGGATTTCCCCCGCTTCCGGGCGTTTCGGATTTTCCATCGAACCGCCCTTGCGTTCTCCTGGCAGGCACATCCTGACTCGATGGTTGCCTCCTGCCGGCAGCCCTGGTATCCTACGCCCCTATGAATAAGACGACTTTGACTTTGCTCGTGACTGTCGCCGTGCTGGCCGGTTATGTGTCGAAAGCAGCCCTCGCCTGCACCAGTCTGATCGTGACCTCGAACGCCTCGACCGACGGCTCGGTCTTCATCACCTATACCTGCGACGGGGTGTATCATCCGTACCTCGAGGTCATCCCTGCCGCCGACCACGAACCCAATTCGTTCGTGGCCCCCGCCCGCTGGACCGGCGGGATCGAGGGCAAGGTCCGCCAGGTGGCTCACACCTACGCGGTTCTCGGCTCCGAGAGCGGCGGCTTGCTGAACGACCAGCAGGTAGCCATGGGCGAAACCACCTTCGGCGGGCGTGAAGACCTGCACAATCCCGACGGCCTGCTCAGCTATCAGCACCTGATGCTCCTGGCCCTGCAGCGGGCCGGCGCCGCGCGGGACGCGATCCGCGTCATCGGAGAACTCGTGGACGAGTACGGCTACCGCTCTTCCGGCGAATCCTTCTCCATAGCCGACAAGAAAGAGGCATGGATCATGGAGTTGATCGGGCCGGGCAAGGGGGGCAAAGGCGCCGCCTGGGTGGCCCTCCGCGTTCCCGACGGCTACATCTGCTGCCACGCCAACAAGGCCCGCATCGACGGGTTCCCCACCAACGATCCGGACAACTGCCTCTATTCCAAGACCGTCGTGTCCGTGGCCGTCGAGAAAGGCTACTTCGATCCCAACGCGGGCAAGCCCTTCAGCTTCCGCCAGGTGTACGACCCCGACAATTCCCACAATCGTCGCTACGCCGACGCGAGGGTGTGGACCCTCTTCCGCCGGGCCGCGCCGTCCTTGAATCTGTCCGCGGACTATCCTCGCGGCGTGCCGGACGCCAAGCCCTTTCCGCTGTGGATCAAGCCCGACGCCAAACTCTCGACGAAAGACGTCTTTTCCCTGATGCGGGACCACTACGAGAACACGCCCTACGACATGACCCAAGGCCTCGACGCGGGCCCCTTCGGCAATCCCTACCGCTGGCGCGACATGACCTGGAAGGTGGACGACGTAGAGTACGCCTGGGAACGGCCCATCTCCACCCAGCAGACGGCCTACTCGATCGTCGCCCAGTTGCGGGCCTCGCTGCCCGACCCGGTGGGCGGCGTGCTGTGGTACGGCCTGGACGACACGTACACGACCTGCTACACGCCGCTGTATGGCTGCATCGACGCCGTGCCGCAGTCCTTCGACGTCGGCAGTCTCCAGGCGTTCTCCTGGGACTCCGCCTGGTGGGTCTTCAACTTCGTCGCGAACTACGCCTGCCTGAAGTACTCCTACATGGTCAAGGACATCCAGGCCGTGCAGAGCGACATTGAGAACAACCTGCTGGCCTTGCAGCCCGCAGTAGAAGCCACGGCGGTCGCGTTGCACCGCACCGACCCGGCGCTCATGAAACGCTACCTGACCGATTACTCGGTCTCGCACGGCGAATCCACCGTCCGCCGTTGGCGACAACTCGCCGAGCAGTTGCTCACCAAGTACAACGACGGCTACATCAACGGCCGAGGCGTAGGCTACCCCGAGCCCTGGCTCCGCAGAGTCCTCAAAGAAAACCCCGACCAGTTCCGCCTCGATCCCGCGAAGCCGTGAAGACAGGTGGTTCCAGTGAGGTGACATATGAACAGAATCGTCGCTTTGATGTTCGGCTTGGTTTTGGCGGCTCCCTTGGCTGCAGAAGATCAGCACGGCTGCGTCCCATTGCGCCCTTTGGAGTCGTTTGAAGCCAAGGACCAGCCCGCTCCCGTTGTTGTCGGGGACCTGACATGGCACACGCCGTGGGGCTATGATAGGCCTGAGAACTCCGAGCGCACGTACCCTCTCGTCGTCTTCGGACCTCATAACGAAGCCAGCGAGTTTTTCACTACCGACATACGGAAACGCTATCCGGCCTTCTACGTATCCTACATCGAGAGAAGCGAAGCGGCCGGCGCCGCCTTGTCCGACCTCATCGACGTCTGCATGAAGGACCGCCATTTTCGCATCGACACGCGACGCATCTACTTGACGGGATGGTCTGCCGGCGGTTCAGGCTCCTTCAAATTGGTCCGAGGATTTCTCAGCAAGGGCAAGTATTTCGCCGCGATCAACAGAGTCGCAGGACAATCCGAGAGCCTCCTTGCAGAACAGGCCGTTGGGAAAACGGCGATCTGGGTGCACATCGGACTCCAAGACACGCCTCTTCGCGTGCAGGTGTCACGGGACCTGTATGCCCATCTCAAGGATCATCCCAGCAACGCCTCAGCCGTGGAGACGACCGTCGACGACACGATCCGGCATGGGGACGTTGACGTTGCCCGCCATACCAGGATTCTGACAAAGGATGGGGTGGAGATTGTACGCTATACGGAATACCCCACGGAACCTCATGCGGCCTTTGCAAGCTACTCGGATCCCTATTTGTACGAATGGTTCTTTACGCGGGCAATCCGTCCGGAGAAACGTCCCTCTGACAGCAAAGAAACCTCATCAAAAGGATCTGAGGTGAAGTGAAGAGTCGCATCGACCTGCGAAGTGCAACCCGGACGGGGAAAGGCCCAGGAGTTGCAGAGTCCAGTTGTGAAATGGGTAGGTGCGACACGTGCCCCCCTCGAACACGGCGACCCACTCCTCCCGGAGTACGACGACGCCGAGACGCTGCTGCGGGAATTCGTTTATGGCCCGGGGATCGACGAGCCGATATGCCTGATAGATGCGGCGGACGTCAAGGAGTTCCCTGGATAGCTTAGTTATCTCTGTTTGTCTTGACGTTGAGTTGAGTATGGCGTCCTCAGAATGCAGAATGCCCTACCGCACACGAAAGAGCAACGCCTTTCGTCCATTTGATTGCGGCGAAGGCAGCGCCAAGTCCTCCTCGTGCAAATGGAGCGAATGGGCGGCAGTCCCGTAAGTTTCCTGTTACTTGCTGGCGTCTTCCTGATGTGTCACGATGGGCACGTAACCCACCTCCAACCCCTCGGGCGGGGTCACCAGCAGGGCCGGATCGAGGGTCGCCAGGGTTCCACAGGTGGGCGGCGCCATGTACTCTCCGTCGATCGGCCAGTCGGCATGAATCTTCGCGACGATGGATTGGAGCCTTGCCTTCTTGTCTGCGCTCCAGTTGCCGTATTGCTGGAGAGACGGCTGATCGACAAAGCGATACCAGTAGTAGGTGACTACAGATCCATCGGCGAGAGTGGTCCGGAACGGCCCACGTGCCGGGCCTGGATCGCCCCAGGCGCCGGAAGTGGGCGAGGTGTAGGGCTCACCACGTCCTGCCAGCTTGAACTCCCTGGCAGGAAGCTGCGTCTCTGGAGGCACGTCCGACACGGATACAGCCACGCGTTTATCTCCAACATGCTTGAAATACTGCGGGAAGCAACCCTTGGGACTGATGCTGCTGTCGTACCACTCCAGACCCCACACGCCGGATTCAAAGACCCTGGTGTTGAAGACCTTGTCAATGTCGCCTATCTCCGTGCCGGCCTGATCGTAACGCGTCGTACGCGTCGTCAGAGTCGCCCTCCAGGCACCTCTCTCGTCGAACCGCCCCGAGCAACTCGACCCATCATCACACCATGCCTTAAACGCATTATAGAGGGCGGCCTTGGAGTAGTAGGTCACATCCTGAACCAGCAGGGTTCTGCCGTAATCATCCACCGGGAATTGCAGTTTCGGAATCTTGGAATACGCGACCCCCTGGGCATCTCGCGACTCAAAGCAGGGCACCGTGTTGATCTCCATGGCGCCACCGCCCATACTGCCCGGGCGGGCATCCAGCCCGCGGCCGTAAATGAAGGGATAACTGAACAGCTTGCCGATCTTACTCCACGTCTCGGGGATGTAGTAGGCAATCGGCCCCTTGAAATTGGCCGCACTGAGAAAACAGGTCCAAGCCTGATCTCCGGTGGGCGGGTCGTCTGTCGTGGGTTTCGTGAAGGGAAGAGCCATGTAGGTATAGCCCAGGAACTTGCCGTTGGGATTGCCCTCAAAAGGCAGTGCGTCCGGCGGGATCAGCAAGCGGTTGCTCAGTTGGGCGATGCCCAATCGATTGTCCGGCAGAGCCTTGTTGTCATAGAAGAAGGACCACCCGGGTGAGCCGACTTCATAATCGTAACATTGCGGGGTGGCATTCATGCTGAATTTCGGAGGACCGTATCGGAAGTGATTGCCCGCCCAATAGCCCAAACCACCTTCGACGGTTTGAAACACGCTGCTCCACGTCGGTCCGCGCTCCGGCCAGTTGTCGCGTGCCAGGGTGCCGACCGGAGCCAGCGGGGTATCCTCATTATCGGAGTTGTCCGGCGTGATCCAGGCGCTCGGCAGGCCGATCTGAAATTGGGAGATCGGCTTCTCGATCAGCGGCCAGACCGCCGCGTAGAACCCCATCCCCGCCCCGTACTCGGCCCGGGCCACCGGCCGCGACGCACTATAGCCAATGTACCCGTGCAGGCCTCGCGAATGCGAGGTGACAACCCCCGCCTTGGCCTGCTCCGGGTCGCTCGCGGTCTCCTGGCCCTCGCACTTCCAGGGCAGAATAATGAGGGTCACACTCAGGAGCAATGCACTCTTCTTCATGGCGATCTCCTTCTGA
>CALMMH010000748.1 GCA_937868145.1 uncultured Phycisphaerales bacterium | reverse complement strand
GCCTCCATCCAGGAATTCGGAGGGGACGTTGCGGCGCCGAGCGAGCACCTGCACATTGCGGAGATTCGCGAGGCGATGGACAAGGCCAGCGGCGTGACGCCTGTCGTGGCGGGCATCCTCCAGGACCGGCTCGGCAACCTGACCAGCGCGGTAGCTCTGCGGCTGACCTTCATGGGGATGCTCAGCCGGAATGAACGGAAGCGCCACACCTACGGCGAGGGAATCCGCAAGATCTGCCGGAGGGTCCTGAGCATGCTCGACACGGCGGGCCTCTACGCAACCAGCGAGTCCGAGCGGGACGTGGAGATCGCGTTCCCCAGCCCTCTCCCGGAGAACCTGACGGAAAAGCTCGAAGAAGCCAGGATCAAGCTGGAACTGGGCGTCCCCCAAGAACAGGTCCTCAAAGAACTCGGATACGAAGCGAAGTGATGGTGGCGGACCAGGGGCGCGAAAGTCCCCTCCTCAATCATCAATCACCAATCATCCCTCATCAATGAAAGACGGAGTCGGTATGAGCGACAGCGACCTGCACAACGATGCGAACGACACAACGGCCTTGGCCGCGCAACTGGCCCAGGCGAACGAGCGAATCGCCCGGATGTCCGACGAACTCACCGGTCTTCAGATCGAGCAGAGGCTCACACACAAGCTCGCGGCGGCCGGGGCGATCGACCTGGAGGCGGCGGTTCTGGTAGCGAGGTCCCGGATCGAAGGCAAGACCGAAGCGGACATCGACGGCTGCGTGACGCAGTTGAGGAAGGAGAAAGGATACCTCTTCGGCGCCGCGAGCCCGATCGTCGCCCCGCGCAAGACCGCGACCGTGAAGGACCGCGTGACGCACAACCAGACGGTGCTCGAACAGGCCGCCAAGAGAGCGGCCCGGACCGGCAGCCGCGTCGACTTGCAGCGGTACCTCGTGCTGCGAAGAAGCGTGATGTGACGGCGGATTGACGCAATCCGCGATGCGAACAGCCACACAAATAATTCAGGAAGGAGAAGCAAGTATGGCATTTACCGGAAAAGCGACGTACACCGCAGGAACGGCTCTGCCCGAATTGGCGGAGGACGTGTCGGATCTGATCGGGATCATCACGCCCGCTGAGACGCCTCTGCTCGATGCCTTGGGCGATCCGCTGCGCGAGGCGACCAGCACGCATCACGAGTGGCTCGAGGACGAGTTGCTGCCCAATAAGGACGCGATCAACGATTCCGCCTGGACGAACCCCGCGGCGGACACCACGTTCGACGTGGACAACGGCGGCCGGTTCCGCAACGGCGATCAGATTCAGGTCGAAGGCAGCGAGGAACTGATGCTGGTCACGGCGGTGTCCGGCAACACGCTGACCGTGTTCCGCGGTTACGCAAGCACCACGTCTGAGAATCTCGCGGACAATCAGATCCTCAACATCCTGGGCAACGCGGCTCTGGAAGGCTCCGACAAACCGAACGCCCGGTTCACCAGCCGCGTCCGTTGCGGCAACTACACGCAGATCTTCACCGCAGCCGCGGAAGTCAGCGGCAGCGACATGGCCGCCAGCCAACTCGGCCTGGCCGACGAGATGGACTACCTCAAGCAGGTCCGGCTGCGAGAGCTGGTCCGCGACCTCGAGAGCACCGTGATCAATGGCGGAAAGCCCGCCGCCGATCCGCAGGGCAGCGGCGCCGTCCGTCGGACGATGAAAGGCATCATGCAGCACATCGCCACCCACATCTTCCACACCGGCGACAGCGGCTTCCCCTCGGGCAACGACCTCGACGAGGCCAAGATCAATTACGTCCTGCGGAAGATCTGGGAGAACAGCAGCGGCAACGTCGACCTGATCGTCGTCGGCGGATTCCAGAAACGCAAGGTCAACGCCTTCTGCGCCGAGACTCGCAGCTACGGCCCGAACGACACGACGTTCACGGACATGGTCAGCCTGTACGAAAGCGACTTCGGCGTCTGTCGGATCGTGACGACGCGGCACCTCCCGCAGGACGCGGTCCTGTTCCTGGACTCCTCGCGAATCAGCGTGCTGCCCTTGGCCGGGCGAAGCTTCCACTTCAAGCCGCTGGCCAGTTCCGGCGACTACGAGTGCGGCGAGCTGATCGGCGAGTACACGCTGGAGTTCAAGAACGAAGCGGCCCACGGCGTGATCCGCGATCTGACGACAAGCTGAGACGGATCGATCATCCAGACCCGGGTGGCGGGACAGCCTGCCGCCCGGGTCATTCGAAGATTACCCATGAGGTCCACCATGACAGTCACGTTCTCAAATGATGTGGATGTGTTGAAATACGAGCCGGCGCTGTTCGGAGAGTTGCATCTGCCGGCACAGGTGAAGGCCAGCGGAACCGGCGCAAGCCTCCGTGGAACCACCCTGGCTGCGACCCAGGCAGATTTCATCGCGGCGGACGTTGCGGCCGGAGGCGTCGTGTACCTGAGGTCGGCGGATGGATCGGTGGATGGGGCGTATGAGATCGTCTCGGTTGACTCCGCCACGCAACTGACCGTTTCTGTCCTCAGAGCCGATGCGACACAACCGGCGGTCGCTCCGCCGATCGGCGGCGAGGTCTCCTATCGAATCAGCACGCTGGGACCGCAAGCGGCCGACGCGGCGTTTCAGCTGACCGAGCACTTTGGCATCCGGCCCGGCGACCCGGCCAGCGAGATCTCCCCCGAGAGTCTCGTGGACATCGAGGGTCTCCGTCGAACCTCGGTTCTGCTGGTGATCTCGAACGTCTACGCGACCTGGGCCGGCTGTCGAGAGGGCGAGGGTCTTTCACAGAAGAGCCGGCTCTACAGACAACTTTTCGAGAAGGCCAGGCAACGATGTCACGTCAGCGTTGATCTCGGCTCCGACGGCGTCGCGGACGTCCATCGCATCGGCGGCGTGGTCCGGCTCGTTCGCGGCTGAGACGACCGAGACGGAGTCGCAAAGGAAAGGACCAGCTATGAGCGTCACACTGGATGGACAGGCGATCTTCGATGAGCAGGGACTGACGATTTCCGTCGGCAGTCCGAGTCGAGCTTCGCTGGAGCGGGCGGTCGCAGGCTTGGAGGGCATGCTGAGCATTGACCTGGGCATGCGATCCCGACAGATCCGACAGACGGGAACCCTCCGCGCCGCGAGCCGAGCCGCGATGCGCGCTCGTGTGCAGACGATCGCACGACACATCGATGGGCAAACGCATACTCTCGTCGCCGCCGACGGGGAGGTGTTCCGCGATCTCCGGATGGACAGCTTCCAAAAGGTCGCCGAGTACCCGGGCGGACCCGGGATCGTCGCCGACTATGAGATCGTGTACACGCAATTGGGAGGCCAGGACGATGCGGCTTCATCGTGATGGAATTGAGAACGTCCGGGCGATTCCCCTGCCGGAGGCCATAGCGGCCGAGGGTTGTGGAGCCGCCGTCGCCGGCGCAGCGTTGGTGACCTGGCATTCATCGCATGCGGGGATGCTTCACCAGGTGTACCTCAACGGCCGCCTGGCCGGAGCGACCCTCGACGTCGAACAGCGTCAATTCGTGGTGCAACCGCCTACTTCGTTTCTATCCGCGGTGCGCGTCGAGGTCGTGGCGGTCGAGCCGCAGGACGCTCACTTGGACTTGAGCGACGAGCTCGATCCGCCTCCGACCGCCGAGCGTATCCGACTGGTCGTGTTGCGAAGCCAGACTCTGCCTTCGGGGGCGAGCCTCAACCTGTACTTCGACGGAGGCGCTGGAGCCGTCGACTATGGCAAGCCGCTGAACGCTTCCCCGATCCCTGTATGGCCGTGTCCCCAGGACAAAGCGGGCTTCTCCATGGCGAGATTCGGCGAGGGCGACTTTGGATCCGACGGTGCGGCCTGCGTCGGCTTCGGCAAAGGCCGCTTCGCGGACGGCCCCTTCGGGATGGACGCCGATGCGATCGAGTGGATCAGTCCTCCGCTGCCTCTTGGCCGCTACCGGTTCGGCGTGAAAGTTCTCGACGCCGGCGGCAACGAGAGCCCCGCCGGCGAGACGGCCGCGATTGCGGTCGCCCCTGCGGCCAGACCCGCGGCACGACTGAGCATCGCCGCGTTCAATCCACAAACACATCAGCTCACACTTCGCGTTTCTGATGAATGACAAGGAGAGACTATGGTCGAGGCATATCCATCGGATAATGAACTGTTGAACCTTCAGTCGGACGCCGAGACGGGAGTCGAGTACATCCCGACCGGCACCGCGCCATACTACCTGCATTTTCGCAGGTTGTTGCACCGGCTTCTGTTGGCGACGCGCCGAGCGAACGATCTGAGAGTCTATGACGAGGGCGGTCTGGACATCGGAGTCAAAGCGGGCACATTCTGGCTGGGCGCCGACCTGGTCGCCTTCGCCGGCTCCACCGGCAACACCCTGGCCGACGACAAGACCGCCATCTATGTGTATCTCGACGCCCAGGGCGCTCTTGTGACAACCGAGTACATTGCCTTCCCGAACATGGCGACAACGCCTCACGTTCGCCTGGCCATCGTCAGAACTTCCGGCGACGATATCGTCTCGATCGCCGACTGCCGCGGCGGGCACAACATCGTCGTCCCCTACGCCGCCGGCGGCGTTCGTGCAACGATCGAAGCCCACGCCGCCGAGGATGCGCTTCTCGCGGCGGAATCGGGCAGCATCCACACGAATCTGGGCGCAACGGCCACCGTGACGCTCGCGCTTCCTGCCGCCGCAGCGGAGGGAACCGAGTTCACCTTCTCCGTTCAGGCGGCCCAGGAACTGCGAATCGAGCCAGGCACGTCGGCCATCCGCGACAGCAGCGGCCAGACCGCGGGTCTGTACATCGCAGCTTCGGCGATCGGAGCCGGTTTGACTGTCGTTGCGGACTCCCATGGAGACTGGGCCGTGATCGCCAAGACCGGAACGTGGACACTCGAAGCTTAAGACATCTCTCGGACGAGGAAAGGCACAGAATCATGGCATACGAGATTCAAGCGGATTACGCATCGGGCAGCGCGTTATACGCGATCATTCGCAGCCCGTCAGGCCAGGTGTGGCATCCTTTCGGGCGCGTATTCGAAGAATGGGGCGCGAGCGGCCACGGGATCAACGATTACGACATCCCGCTGACGGACAGAAACGGCAGCCGCCACGTCGGCAGCTTCGACAGCAGCATTCCCGGCGGCTGCTACTGCATTCAGGTGTTCCGTCAGACGGGAGAGGCTCCCGCCGACACGGACACGATCGTGTGCAGTCGCGAAATCCTCTGGACCGGCACCGGCGAGTTGACGGCGGTCAAGATGCTGGCGAACAGGGCGGTCCAGAGCAAGTTCACCTGCGAGATTGATTTCTACGACAACGATGGAGAGACCGTCCTGCTGACCCTGATCCCCGACGAGAACGAAATCACTCTCTCGCGGACGCAGCAGTGACAAACATCCGTAAGACCAACCAACTGGAGTGCAGAACATGGGCAGCTTCTCGAACTACTGGGAGAACGAAGTCCTCGATCATCTCTTCGGCAAGGGAGTTTATACGCCGCCGACCATCTACGTAGCGCTCTCGGCCGCCGATCCGGGCGAAGACGGGTCGGGCCTCGACGAACCCGAAAGCAACGGATACGCCCGCATTGCAACAGCAGCCGACGACTGGAACAACGCTTCCGGCGGCCTGCTCGACAACGCCGTCACGATCGAGTTCAGCGCAGCGACGGGCGACTGGGGCACAATGACGCACTTCGCGCTCCTTGACGCCGCCGCCACAGGCAACTTGCTCGCCCACGGCGCACTGACACAGGCCAAGACCGTCAACGCCGGAGACCGAGCCGAGTTTCCTCCCGGCGATCTGGAAGTGACGTTGGATTGATGATGGATGATTGATTATTGATGATTGAAAGAACCTCACCATGAGCACCCTCAAGACACAATACGGCAGCAGCAACCAGGTGATTGCCGTCACGATCAACGGGTTGGCGAGCGACGCGAAACGCGAATCTGCCGCCGTGGACAACTCGACCAACTGCTTTCTGGACGCGCTGGTCCAGCTGGCGATCGCCACCAACACGGCCTCGGACTCGACCGGCGACAAATCCGTGTACGTCTATGCCTATGGGACGGCCGACGGCGGGACCAGCTATTCCGGCAACGCCTCCGGCAGCGATGCGGCCTTCGGCGCCGACCCGCAACAGCTCAACAATTGCCGGCTCATCGGCGTCGTCTATGCGCCGACGCAAAACAAGATCTACAAGTCGGACTCGATGAGCGTCGCTTCCGCCTTCGGCGGGATTCTGCCCCAGCGATGGGGAATCGTCGTCCACAACAAGACCGGCCAGACGCTCAAGACCAGCGACTGCTCGGCCGTCTACCAGGGTCTTTGCGCACAATCGAGCTAACCCATGCTGACCAAGATGCAATCGAAGATCAAGCCGGCAGTCTGTGCGACCATCAATCCGGCTCATCCGCTGGCGCGTGGTCTGGCCGGCTGCTGGCTTCTCAATGAGGGCGTTGGAACCGTCGCACGGGATGCGGCGGGCAATCGTCACGATGGGACCCTGTCCGGCAGTCCTGTCTGGTCCACGGGATCGTTCGGATCTGCCGTCGAATTCGACGGCAGCGACGATTGGATCGGCATGGGCGACTGCCTGGACCTGGGCACGGACGATGTCTCCATCCTTGCGATCGTCCGGTACAGCGCCGCCAGTCAACCCGATCAATGGAATGGGCAGGCGATCGGCGCCATCGCCGGCAAAGGATATCTCGACGGCGTCGCCAAAGGTTACGGGCTCTTGGTGGGACCGAGCAACCAAATCCACTGGCAGATTCGCAACCAAGGGGCGGAACTTTCCGCCGCATCCGACGCGGCGCTCAACGATGGATGCTGGCATTTCGCTGTGGGCGTATGCGACCGTGACGATTCGACCGGCGTGAGGCTTTACATCGATGGCGTCCGCCAGAGTACGACCGCGGACGCGACCAGCCTCAACGGCGTCGACCTCAGTGGTTCGCGAGCCTTCGCAATCGGGTCCCGTCAGGAGGAATCCGCCGGGGTTTGGTACTGGGATTTCCTGGGCAGCGTCGCCATGGTCTGCGTGTGGAGACGCGTTCTGACCGAGTCCGAGATTCGCGAACTCCGGCAGGATCCTTTCGAGTTGTTCCGATCCCAGCGTCCTTTCGCTCACCGCTGGCCGTCTGCTGCCGTTGTATCGTGTTCAGGCTCCATACAGGCAACGACGTCGGCCTCCGCGACCGCGAGGGTTGTCAGATCCCTTGCAGGCGCGATCCACGCCTCGGCTTCGGTCGGTGGCAATCTTTCTATGGCGGGCTTGGT
>CALMMH010000747.1 GCA_937868145.1 uncultured Phycisphaerales bacterium | reverse complement strand
GCCAGCACGCCCGCGAGCAGATCGCCCGGTTGGGCAGTCGGAACATCATCATCAAGTCCGTGGCTCCGCCGGAGGACCCGGAGAATTCCTCGTCGGGCCAGGGCATGCGCCAATACGGCCTGACCTACGCCGACGCGGAGCGGTTTCGCAACAGCGTGCCGGACGTGGAGGTGATCGTCCCGGTCCGCCGACTCACGCAACGGGCCTGGTACCGCACCCGCAAGATCACCGCCGAGGTCATCGGCACGGTGCCCTGGTATCCGGAGATGGCCCCGGTTCATCTGGAGATGGGCCGGTTCCTGACGAGCGAGGACGCGAACCATCGCAAGGCGGTGTGCGTCGTGGACACGGGGGTTGTCGACGAGTTGTTCCGATTCGATGACGCCCTCGAGCAGGACATCAAGGTGTCGGGCGACTACTATCGCATCGTAGGGATCGTCAGCGCCCAAAACACCAGCGCCGACGCGGGGGCCTCAAGCCCGGGGGGAAGCGTCTCCCAGGATCGGGGCGGCGCCAACGCCGGGAAGATCTACATCCCTTTGACTACGGCCAAGGACCGTTTCGGCGAGATCTCCATCCAGTTCGGCGGCGGCAGCGGGCCCAACATCGAGAAGGTCGAACTCCAGGAGATCGTCGTCAAGGTCGCTCAGATGGAGAGCGTGTTGCCGATGAAGGACATCCTGGAGACGTTGCTGAAGCGTTTCCACGCCAAGAGCGACTATCAGATCGTCGTGCCGCTGGAGCTGCTCCGCGAGGCCGAGCGGACCAAGATGATTTTCAGCATCGTCCTGGGCTCGATCGCCGCGATTTCACTGTTGGTCGGCGGAATCGGCATCATGAACATCATGCTTGCGACCGTCAGCGAACGGACGCGGGAGATCGGCATCCGCCGGGCCCTGGGCGCCCGCAAAAAAGACATCATCACGCAGTTTTTGTCGGAGACCCTGTTGCTGACCCTGGCCGGCGGCGTGCTGGGCATTCTTTTGGGCTTGGCGATTCCGCTGCTGGTGACCCACTTCGGCAACATGCCCACGGTGATTACGAGCAGCTCGCTGATCCTGGCCTTCGGCATCAGCGGCGCGGTCGGCGTGACGTTCGGGATCTACCCGGCCTACCGCGCCGCGAACATGGACCCGATCGAGTCGCTCCGGCACGAGTGACGAGAGCCGGGAGTTGTTTCACAGACGAACACGGACGAGGTCCGTGAGGGTCTGTGGTGGTCCGTGGTTGTCCGTGTTGACATAGGTTTTTGCAATCGATAAGCTTTCAGACCAAGACGTGCGATTTAATCAAAGGAGGATCCCCATGAAATTCCGTATCGTGTCTGTTGCCGCAATCTGTACGCTTCTGTTGTGTGCCCTGGTCTCGCAGGCCGAGATCAAGGTTGTCGCCGATCGTCAGTCCAGCGACTCCGCATCGGCTCTTTTCCAGTTCAAGAACGTTCCGCCGGCGTCGCAGAACGACGCGGCTTCCAAGGCCACGTTCACGCTCGTGGATGGCCGCCAGGACCGCAACGGCGGCGACCTGGCCGTGCTCCACGACGGCCGCGTTCCCACCGACGAGGATCAGCCCGCCGCGAACTTCTTCTTCAGCGCGGGCACGGATGGCGGCCGGCTTCTGGTCGATCTGGGCAGCGCGATCGACATCAAGCAGGTGAACACCTACTCCTGGCATCCGGCCGAACGTGGTCCCCAGGTGTACGGTCTCTACGCCGCTGACGGCAGCGCCGCCGGATTCGATACCCAGCCGAAGAAGGGGACCGATCCGCAGACGTGCGGCTGGAAGCTGATCGCCCAGGTCGACACCCGTCCGCAACAGGGCGAAGCCGGCGGGCAGTACGGCGTGAGCGTTTCGGATCCCGCCGGCATCCTCGGCAAGTACCGCTATCTGTTGTTCGACGTCTCCCGCACCGAGAGCGACAGTCCGTTCGGCCAGACGTTCTTCAGCGAGATCGACGTGGTCGATCCGACGACGCCTCCCGTTCCGGTCGGGACCGGGCAGGCCAACGGCGAGGGCCGCAGGGAGACCGTCGAGATCGAAGGCGGCAAGTATCAGATCGTCATCGACACGACAGAGACGCCGGACCTGGCGGACTGGGCGACGAAAGAACTCGCTCCGGTCGTGAAGGAATGGTATCCGAAACTCGTCAACATGCTGCCCAGCGAGGGCTATGAGGCTCCGACGCGAGTGAGCATCACGTTCAGCGCGGACATGCAGGGCGTCGCCGCCACCGGCGGCACTCGCGTTCGCTGTGCCGCGACTTGGTTCAGCCGGAACCTGCAGGGGGAGGCGAAGGGCGCAGTCGTTCACGAGCTGGTGCACGTCGTGCAGAACTACGGCATCGCCCGGCGGAACAACCCCGGCGCGACCCGCACCCCCGGCTGGCTGGTCGAAGGCATCTGCGACTACATCCGCTGGTTCCTGTACGAGCCCCAGACGCACGGGGCGGACATCACCAGCCGCAACATCGCCAACGCTCGATACGATGGCAATTATCGCATCAGCGGCAACTTCCTGAACTGGGTTGTCGGGACGTACGACAAAGACCTCATCACGAAGCTCAACGCCGCCGCACGTGAGGGCCGATACACCGAGGATTTGTGGAAGACGATCACCGGCCACACCGTCCAGGAACTGGGCGACGAGTGGAAGGCGAGCCTGGAGAAGGAGATCGCCGAGGCGGCCAAGATGAACACGCTCACGGACGAGGAGAAGGCCGCCGGTTGGAAGCTGCTGTTCAACGGCGAGAGTCTCGACGGCTGGCACAACTTCCGCCGGCAGGATATCCGCCCCGGCTGGAAGGTCATCAACGGCGTTCTCATCTGCGCCGATCCGCACAACGCGGGCGACCTGTGCACGAACGATCAGTTCGACTGGTTCGAGCTGCAACTCGAGTACAACATCTCCCCGGCCGGCAACAGCGGCATCATGTACCACGTCACCGACGAGGCCCGCTCCGCCTGGGCGACCGGCCCTGAATTCCAGCTCGAGGACAACGCGGCGGCGGCCGACCCGGTCCGCTGCGGCTGGCTCTACGCTCTCTATCAGCCGCCGACCGACCCGGCCACCGGCAAACCGCTCGATGCAACCAGGCCCGCCGGCCAGTGGAACCAGGTCCGCCTGATCCTCAGTCCCACGAAGTGCGAGCATATCATCAACGGCGTGAAGTACTTCGAGTACGTTCTGGGCAGCGAGGACTTCCAGCAGCGCGTGGCCAAGAGCAAGTTCTCGCAGATGCCGCTGTTCGCCAAGCCGAGCGCCGGCTACCTCGCCCTCCAGGGCGACCACGGGCAGGTCTCCTTCCGCAACATCAAGATCCGTCCGATCAAGTAAGCAAGTCCGAGAGTCAAGAAATAGAGAAGGGGAAGAAGGCTGCGGTTCAGCCCTCTTCCCCTTTTTCTTTTTGATCTTCTATCTTTGACTTCTCTTTTATCTTCGCCCTCGGAAGCGGCCGCTGAGGACCGCATCGGCCCGGCGGTTCACCTCGTCGGAGATGTTCATGTCGCGAATCTTCTGAGCAAGGTCCCTCGCGGCCTGCCTGTCGGTGAAGAGCATCCGGCCGGCCAGATCGACCGTCGCCAGAGCGGCCTCCGTCTTCAAGCTTTCGTCCTTCATCAACTCTGCCAGCCGGTCCACGGCTTTCTGGCAGGGCAGGGCGCCCAACGTGGCAATCGCCTGTCTCTTCTCATCGTCGCGTCGGGCGTTGTCGAACGTGGCCAGGCAAAGCGTGACGCGCTGATCCATCGGGGCCGACTCACTGCTGCCGATCAGCCGCAACGCGCCTCGGGTGGCCAGGACGTAGTGCGTCAGCGAGGTCTCGGGTTTGGAGGCGATCGCGACCAGCGTCTCGACCCCTTCGAAGCTCGGCCAGTTGGCCAGAGTCCGGATGCCCGCGTCGCGCAAGGCCTCGTCCGCCGACTGGGCCGCGTCGCACACGGCCGCCAGGGCCGTGGTTGTGCCCGAGGCGTCCAGGCTGCTCAGCAAGGCGATCTTGACGCCCGCATCGGCGGTCTTCATGCGATCCACAACCGCCTGAGCGGCCGCATCCTTGTCCTTGGCGGCGCTCAGGACCGCCCGCAGGGCCGTGACGGCGCTGTCGCGAGGCCCGCCGCTCTTGGCTTTGGCCAGCAGATCCACGAGCGGGCCGACGTCGACTGTGTCCGCGACATCCACCAACGCGGCGAACGCAGCACGGGAGATCTGTTCGTCCGCATCGGCGGCGTAGCCGAGGAGAGCTTCGGTCGCCCCGGGCGTGTGTCGCTTGCCCAACAGGCCGATCGCCACCGCGCGGGCGTTCGTCTGGCCGGCGGCGGCGTGAGCGGAGATCGTCTCTTCCACGCGGGGACCCGCGATCAGCGCCAGCCCTTCGCGGGCGGCTTTCTGTGTTTCGCCCGAGCCGGCGACTGCGATCTGGAACAGAGCCTCGGCGCCGTCGTCGGTTCCGATTCTCGTCAGAGTCTGGATGGCGGCCAACTGCACGGATTCGTCGCCGCTGCTGAGGACCTTCTTGACCGGATCGACTGCCGACAAATCGCCGCGATCGGCGATCAACGCGAGGACCTGCACCTGCGACTGCGGATCCAGATCGGACAACAACGAGGTCAGCACGCGCGTCGGCGTCTTGCTCGGCACGTGACGGGCGGCCTGGACGACTGCGGCGCGGACCTTGGGGTCCTTGTCCCGCATCAGCTCTGAAATCCGGGCGGCGAAACCCTCCGGGTCGCAGCTCATCAGTCCCGTGATCGCGGCGGCGCGGATGTTGAATACGCTTATGTCGGGGTTCTGCTCGGCGAACCTCGTCGCGCCGTCGTACATCATGCCGTAGATTTCCGCCGCGGACGCCAGGTCGTGCCGTCGAGCCATTTCCTGGGCGATGTCGATCAGCCCCTGCGCCGCCTTCGTGTACAGCGGGCTGATGGGCATGTCGAAGACGCGAAGGATCGCCCGCACGCCGTCCTGACCTCCGATGTTCGAGAGGGCCGTCACGGCCGTCGCCGCAACCTTGGGGTCCGCATCGCCGAGCGAATTCGTGATCGGCTGCACCGCGCTCTTCGCCTGCCGAGTTCCGAGGGCGTTGATCAGGCCGACCTTCCATTTCGAGTCCTTGGCGTCGCCCAACGCTTTGAGCAGGGCGTCCGTGGCGCTCGGGTCCGGATTCTTCTCCAACGCCCGGCGGGCGCAATCCCGCAGGTGTTCATCCGGGTCCGCCATCAGCTTCGCCAAGCACGGCACGGATTCGCCTTTGCCGATTCGCTCGAGCTGGAGCACGATCCACTGCCGCACCGTGCTGTCGAGGTTCGGTCGATCGACGTTCTTGAACAGAACCTTCGCGAGCGTCTCTCGCTCGATCTCCGCGCCGGGACGGGCCGCATAGGAGCCGATGTTCTGGAGCACGATCTGCGGGGCGTAACGCGAGCCGACGTCCTCGGCCGACATCAAGGGCAGCAGGTGGTCGAAAGCCTTCTGATAGGCCTCCGCCAGTTGCGCCGCGTTGCGCGCGGGGGCCTCGGCCTTGCCGCACAGTTGGTTGATCAGTTCCTCCGTGCTCTGGGCGTTTGCGGACGCCGTCAACACGGACAAAGCGAGCGTCGCCATCGCGACGATCGATATTCTCAAGAGGCTGCGTGTCATCTTCTTTCCTCTTCAATGATAGGGGTTCACTTGGGGGCCCTGGGTCGGGCGCATCTCACAGCACGTACGGGGCCCGCCGCGCCCGGTCGTACCAGCGTTCGGCCGCCGGATCGTCGAGGATCTTCTCGTCGACCGGGTCCCACTTGATCGGCCTTCCCAATCGCTCGGCGATGCCGCTGAGGTGGCAGATCGTCGCGGTGCGATGTCCGATCTCGACAGGACAAATCGTCTCTTTCCGCGTCCGGATGCCTTCAAGCCAGTTGCCGTCGTGATCCTTCGAGTCATACAGATGGATCTCGCTGGGCAGCAGCGGGGCGTTCGCCAACTCCACGGGGATCGTGTCGAGTCGGTCGCCGCGGCTGACCATCACTTCGCCCTCGGTGCCGATGAACTGAATCATCTGGCCGTCGCGGGTGGGATGGTCGCGGAGGACCTTCGTGCCGTCGGCGTAGTAGTGGGTCTGGTATTCGTAGCCGCCCCAGCCCTTGGGGACGAACTTCACCGGGCCCGAGTTGTCCATGCCGAGAGCCCACTGGATGATGTCGAAGTGATGGGCGCCCCAGTCGCCGTTCTTGCGGGAGCCGTACTCCCAGAAGCATCGCCATCCGCCGCCGTAATCGCCTTTGACGCGCTCTGCGTTGTAGGGATACCACGGCGTGGGACCGAGCCAGCGGTCGTAGTCGAATCCCTCGGGGATCGGCTGTTCCGGCAGGGTTTTCGGCGGTGCGAATTGTCCCAACTGCGTGTAGATCGTGTGAACCTTGCCGATCCAGCCGTTGCGGACGATCTCGCAAGCCTTGCGGAAAGCCCGCTCCGAACGCTGCTGCGAGCCGACCTGGAAGATCGTGCCGTATTGCTTGCAGGCTTCGCTCATCTGACGGCCCTCGCGAATGGTCAGCGTCATGGGCTTCTGGCAGAACACGTCCTTGCCCGCTTTGATGGCCGCCAGCGAGCACATGGCGTGCCAGTGGTCCGGCGTCACAATCATCACCGCGTCGATGTCGGGTCGGGCGCAGAGTTCCTCATATTCGAGGTATGCGTCGCAGCCTTTGTACGTCCCGCTGTCGGTCTTCCCGGCGTAAGCCCGTTCGGCCCGGCTCTTGGCGTTCTCGCGTTTGGTGCGATCCACGTCGCAGACGGCCAGGACCTGCACGCCTTTGCGGTTGAGCATTCCCTGGAAGTGTCCGCCCATCTGCAGGCCCATGCCGATCATGCCCATGGTGATGCGGTTGCTGGGCGCCTCGGCACCGAGGACGGTCGAGGGCACAATGGCCGGCCACGCCGCTGCGGCGCCGACCGCCGCCGCGCCCTTCAACAGAAAGCTGCGGCGACTGAGGTTGTGGTTCTTCATCATCGATCAGGTCTCCTAATTGCCAATGATACTTTTCGGTCCTGAGCAGATTGCCGGTGTTCAACTCTATCCACTTCGTCGGACGTTGTCCACACGCGGCCAATTGTTCGCGTATCTTCGGAAAGACGGTCGGCGACGGGGGAAAATTGCCGGGTAGCAGTCGCAATTGCGTCATGAAGAGGGATCGCTGCTCCAGATTGAATTGTTGTAGACAGGGCTGAGGTGATATACTTCTCTGGCGTGGCTCGGGCAAACGGCCCACCAGTACGGCGCGATCGCTCTCGCGCCGTCGCTGAAA
>CALMMH010000746.1 GCA_937868145.1 uncultured Phycisphaerales bacterium | reverse complement strand
GGACCGGCTGGACCAAGACTATGGTGAAAGTGCAGACTCTGCGGGCTCGGAATAGACTTCGAAAACTGATGGAACACCGCGGGATGGAGTGGACCGAATGAACTGGGAACAGAAGATCGAGCAGTTGGCGGCCCGGGCCCGCGACGAGAATCCTCCCCACGTGGACGTGGCAGGCAGCGTCCTGGGAATTCTCACGGCAGGGCAGGCTGAGCCCTTGACCCTGCCGGAACGGCTGTGGATGTGGCTGGCCGCCGCATCATCGGCGGTTGCCGTCCCTGCAGCGATCGCGGCGATCGTGTTCTACAACAGGTCCGCCGGGCCGTTGAACGAAATTGCCGAGGCGATTTCATGGGCAGCACAATGAACGAACCAGAGAATCTCGAGAATCCGACCATCCTGCTTTACCGGCTCCATCGCTGGCGCATGGCCTTCTTCGGACTGATCATTCTGATCGCCGGGCTCGTCATCGGCGCAGCGGGCGCGGTCCTGATCCTGCCTCAAACGAGCCCCGAACGAGCGGCCTCGCAGGAACGGGGCCATCAAATGATGCTGGAGCGAATCATGCCGAGGCTTGGGCTGTCGCCCGAACAGACGCAACGGATCGGGCCGGTCCTGCAGAAGCATTTGCAGCGTCTCGAACAGATCCGCGAGCAGGGCCGCACGCAAATCGCCGAGGAATTGGAGACGATGGATGAGGACATGTCGGCCGTGCTCACTCCACGCCAGCAACAGCGCTGGCGAGATCTGATGCGGGACCTGCCCGGCCAATTCCCCCGGGAACAGGGGAGATACGGTCCCGGTCCCAGAGGACCACCGCAGGGCCCTCGCGGCGGAGGACAGGGACGAGCCCGCAGATCCATGGAAAACCCGCAGCCCTCGCCCAACGAGCCCGGTCCGCAGAACTGACCCGGCCGGATGCTCCCGCGCTTCACAGCATTCCCCCTTTGCGCATTCTTGTCAAGGCAGCCTTTGACAGACGCCGGACGGGCTGCTACCATGTCCCCTGTCCCATGTGGCCGTTTGCGCGAAGGTACGCACATGATGAAACGACGCACCACGAAAAGGCAGAGCGAATCTGCTTGTGAAGCGAATCACTCACGACGAGGAGATGCCCCATGAACGCTCGAATCAGCCGCCGCGATTTTGTGAAGACCTCCGTCGTCGCCGGGATGTCGCTGGCCGTCCCGTTTGCCAAAGTCCGCGGAGCCAATGGAGATATTCGCGTCGCCGTGGTGGGAATCAATGGGCAGGGACGCAACCATATCAACTGGTTCCGCGAAATCCCGGGCGTCCGCGTGGCGGCCATCTGCGACGCCGACCGAAGCGTCCTGGAGCGGGAGGCCGCCAAGTTCGCACAGCGGAACGAGAAGGTGGACGCCTACGTGGACTACCGCAAGCTGCTCGACGACAAGAGCATCGACGCGGTGATTACCGCGACGCCGAACCATTGGCACGCGCTGGTCACCGTGTGGGCCTGCCAGGCGGGCAAGGACGTCTACGTCGAGAAGCCGGTCTCGCACAACATCTGGGAAGGCAGGCGGATGGTCGAGGCCGCCCGCAAGTACAATCGCATCGTCCAGAGCGGCATGCAGCGACGATCGGATACAGGCCTTCGCGAGGCCTTCGAATACATCAATCAAGGCAACCTCGGCAAGGTGACCTTGATTCGCGGCTTCGTCTACGTGCGGCGCGACAGCATCGGCAAGGTCGACGGCCCGCAGCCGGTGCCCGAGTCGGTGGACTACAACCTCTGGTGCGGCCCGGCTCCGATGGCTCCCCTGATGCGAAAGACCCTGCATTATAATTGGCACTGGACCTGGCCCACCGGCGACGGGGACTTCGGCAACAACGGAATTCACTACATGGACCTGTGCCGCTGGTTCTCCGGCCACCAGGAGCTGGCGCCGCGCGTGCTGGGCCTGGGCGGACGCTTCGGCTACATCGACGACGGCGAGACCCCGAACACGATGCTCGTGTTCTACGACTACCAACCGGTGCCGATTCTCTTCGAGCTTCGCGGCCTGCCCCGCGCCAAGGGCGAATCGGCGATGGACAACCTCCGCGGCGTCAACGACGGCGGCGTCATCGTCGAGTGCGAAAACGGCTACTTCGCCGGCGGCTGGGCCTACGACAAAGACGGCAAAAAGATCAAGCAGTTCCGGCTCACCGAGGGGGCCGGACACCATGAGAACTTCATCCAGGCCGTCCGCAGCCGCAAGGCGAGCGACCTGAACGCCGACGTCCTCGATGGACACCTATCGAGCGCCCTGTGCCAGATGGGCAACGTCTCCTACCGCCTCGGAAAAGAAGCGGCCAGAACCAGAATCGTGGAACGAATCGAGAGCAATAAGGACCTCGGCGAGGCGTTCGAGCGGTTCCAGGAACATCTGCTGGTCAATGGCGTCGATGTCAAGCAGACGCCTCGCATGCTCGGCCCCTGGCTGACGATGGACCCGCAGACCGAACGGTTCACAGGCGAATTCGCCGCAGAGGCCAACGTGCTGGCCCGCGGTGCCTATCGCGAGCCATTCATCGTGCCGGAACAGGTGTAGAGACAGGCCCCCATGCCTGCCCTCGCGGGAGGCAACCCAAGGCAAATACGCGAAAGGAGTCCCATGGAACAAGCAGACGCTGTGGTGGCAGCCAAAACGCCGTGGTGGCGTTCGATCGGGCCGGCTTTGATCACCGCCTGCGTCGTGTTCGGGCCGGGCAGCCTCCTGATCAGTTCCAATGTGGGAGCCCGATACGGCTATGAGCTGCTCTGGCTGTTGGTCGTCACAGGCGTGCTCATGGGCACTTTCATGACGATGGCCGCCCGCGTGGGCGTTCTGGGCGGAGCGACGCCGTGTACGCTCATCGCAAGGCGTCTGGGCCGCCCGATTGCGGCGGTGATCGGCATCAACCTGTGCCTGATCTGCGCGGCCTTTCAGTTCTCGAACAACCTCGCCGTCGCAGCGGCCTTCGATTCGCTCGGGGTCAAGCGGCTCTTCGGCGATCCCGCCCAAATGAACGCGCAGACACAGAACCTCATCAGCACCGGCTTTCTCCTGGCCTTCAACGCCCTGATCATCGGCTCGATCTTCGCCCTTCGTCAGGTCTACGCAGGCCTGGAACGCATCATGAAGATCATGGTTGCGGTGATCCTGACGTGCTTTCTCATCAATCTGCTCGTGATCCGTCCAGGCATAGGCGGCATTCTGGCGGGCCTGATCCCTGGCATTCCGGACAACCTGCCGCTCGACCTGCCCAAACGCAGCGCCGCCGGCATCGTGGACCCCATGGTCCTCGTGGCGTCGCTGCTCGGCACCACCTTTTCGGTGGCCGCCGCTCTCTTCCAGGGCAATCTCGTCCGCGAAAAGGGGTGGACGATCGCCGATTACAACCGCGGCATCGGGGACTCCATCACCGGCGTAGCCGTTCTGACCGGAATCAGCGCGATCATCATGATCACCAGCGGCGCGATGCTCCGAGGCAAGGAGGCCAACGACATCTCCGTGCTGGCGACCCAGCTGGGGCCGCTGCTGGGTCCGGCCAAGCGAATCCTCTTTTCCATCGGTCTGTTCGCGGTGGCGATGAATCCCTTCGTCATCAATGCGATGATCGGCGGAACGATTCTCGCCGACGGGCTCGGCAAACCTGCAAGAATGAGCGATCTCTGGTCCCGCCGGTTCACGGTCGTCGTGCTGCTGGTCGGGATGGCGGTCGCCATGATCGTGCTGCACACGTCCGTCAAGAAGGTCGATGCGATCATCTTCGGCCAGGCCCTCACGGTGATCGGCAATCCCCTGATGGCCGCAGCGATCCTCTGGCTGGCCAACCGCAAGGACATCATGGGAAATAAGCGAAACACGCTCCTGGTGAACGTGCTCGGCGGCATCGGTTTCCTCGTCGTGCTGCTGACGGCGCTACGCGTCTTGTATCTATTGGTCCTCAGACTGACTTGAGAGAGAGACTTCATGAGTGGAACACACCAAATGTTGCGAAGTATCCGTACGAACAGCAAAGCGATTGTCTTGTCCTTATGCCTCGCGGGCGGCGTCGCCGTTTCCGCAAAAGAGGCGAATGAACCGCGTCCGGCGGACCGCCGGCTTTCGGAGTACTTCCAGAGCGAGACCGCGAAGCTCCAGAGCCGGTGTTTGAGCGACGTCAAGACGCTCGACGACTGGCAGGCCAAGCGGGTCGTCTACAAGCAACAACTGCTTGAGATGCTCGGGCTCGACCCCTTCCCGGAGAAGACGCCGTTGAATCCCGTCGTCACGAGCACGGTGGACCAGGAGCGATTCACCGTGGAGAACGTGCAATTTCAGTCCATGCCGGGACTGTACGTAACCGCCAATCTGTACGTACCGAAGAACCTGGACAAGCCCGCGCCCGCGATTCTCTACGTCTGCGGTCACGGCGAAGTGAAGAAAGACAACATCAGCTACGGCAACAAGGTCGCCTATCATCACCACGGAGCCTGGTTCGCCCGCAATGGCTACGTGTGCCTGGTCATCGACACGCTGCAGCTTGGCGAGATCCAGGGGATTCACCACGGGACCTATCGCTACGACATGTGGTGGTGGAATTGCCGGGGGTACACCGCGGCGGGCGTCGAAGCCTGGAACTGCGTGCGGGCGTTGGACTACCTGGAGACCCGCAAGGAAGTGGACGCCGCCCGCATCGGCGTGACCGGCCGCTCCGGCGGCGGGGCCTACAGTTGGTGGATCGCGGCGATCGATGAGCGAATCAAGGCAGCGGTGCCCGTCGCGGGCATCACCGACTTGCAAAACCACGTCGTCGACGGCTGCGTCGAAGGCCATTGCGACTGCATGTTCATCGTGAACACGTACCGCTGGGATTACCCCCTCGTCGCAGCCCTTGTGGCACCGAGGCCGCTATTGATCTCGAACAGCGACAAGGACACGATCTTCCCCCTCGACGGCGTGTTGCGAGTGCACCAGAAGGTTCGGGATATCTATCGGCTCTACGGAGCCGAGGACAAGCTGGGCCTCCAGATCACCGAAGGCCCGCACAAGGACACGCAGCAACTGCGGATTCATGCCTTCGTCTGGTTCAACCGATTCCTCAAGGGCGAGAATCCGGTGATCGGCGATCCCGCGGTGCCGTGCTTCGAACCGGAGCAATTGCGGGTCTTCAAGGAATTGCCCGCCGACCAGATCAATACGAAGATTCAGGAACAATTCGTCCCGATGGCGTCGCCGACCACGGTTCCGCAAACGACGAGAGACTGGGCCGCCATGCGAGACGGCTGGATGAATGCCCTGCGAGAGAAGGTCTTTCGTGGTTGGCCGAGCGATCAGGAAGCCGGGCCGCTCGACATCGATCGAGTCTTCTCCAGCGATGCGAACGGTATCCGTCTGACGGCATTTGAATTCACGAGCCAGCCGCACGTGCGGCTGAAGTTGTTTTGTGTCGAGAGCAGCCAAGGCGATCGCGATACGACGCGCGTTCGTCTAAACGTCCTGAACGAAGCCGATTGGACACAGTGGCTCGCGGCCATGAGAAACGGATTCGAGAAGGAGCTGAGAGGATACACGCTGCCCGATCCGAACCCGTCCGCGTGGGAGGCTCTGCGAGCCGGAGTCGATGCGGACAAGTGCACGGAAGTCTATTTCTGCCCGCGAGGGATTGGGCCGGACGCCTGGAACGGGGACAAACAAAAGCAGACGCACATTCAACGACGGTTTATGCTCCTGGGCCAGACAGCCGACGCCATGCGGGTTTGGGACGTGCAACGGGCCGTTGCCGCGTTAAGACAATTCGACGCCACGGCCGAAGCCTCCGTGACAATCGCCGCCCAAGGCGATATGGCAGGCATCGCGCTGTATGCGTCGCTGTTCGAGCCCGGCGCCGACCGGCTCGATCTGGTCAACCTGCCGCAAACCCATGCCAAAGGGCCGATCTTCCTGAACGTGCTTCGTTACCTGGACATGCCGCAAGCTGTAGCCCTCGTGGCCGAAAACACACGAGTGCAACTGCACACGGAAACCGCAACGCCCTGGCAATTCCCCCAGTCGGTTGCAATCGGTCTCGGGTGGGATCGAGAGAAGCTCCGCATCGACGCCTGCGCCGAATCCCAGGCGTCGCAATAGCACGCCGAATACAGCAAAACCCCAACAGGGGAAAACATCCGGAACTCAATTCCGAGTGGCAGCGGCAAACGGCAGCTTGCCGATGGTTCTTCCCTGATCGAAAGAGAGCCATCGGCAAGCTGCGAAGACTCCGCTTTCCGCTGCCACCCGAATGGTGCCGGCTTCTCCTACACGATCTCTCTACGGCTGGTTCGTGACCTCCAGATTGTCGAGGTAGAACACGGTCTTGTCCGTGGCGTTGCTGACGAAGCCCAGCCAGGTGAGTTTCTCGAAGGCGGGGTTAGCGGTTTTGAAGCCCTTGAACGCCTTCGCGGTTTCGCCTGGAAGGGTGACGGTCAAGTCCCACGTGCCGCTGTTGTTCTCGCCGAGGTCCGTGGCGATCTCGAAGTGAATCCATTGATCGGTCGGCAGGGTCAGGAGCGTCTTGCCGGCGACTTGCAGATTGTCGCCGTTGACCCAGAGGCTCGGGCCGACCGCGTAGGGGGAGGACCGCCCGTCCCGCCATTCGTGGTTGATCGAGACGTCGGGACCGACTTGCAGATCGAACGAGCACCGAGTTGTGCCGCTGCCATGATTCGGCGAGTAGACCAGGTGCGGATTGAAAGCGTGCTGCAGGCCTGAGGCGTCGGTGATTCTCAGACTGTGTTTTCTGCCGGCGGCTGTTTCGTCCGTCACCACGATGGAGTCGCCTTTGTTCTCGACGTTGACCTCCGCGCCCGTCGGCTTGGCGCCGACTGCGGGCTTCTCGAAACCGTCCTGGATGGCCATCGCCGGCGGATCGGGCGGCCACTGAAGCGGCGGATACGTCGTGTCATTGGCCTTCGCGATCCACGCCGCGTCGCCGTAGACGCCAGCTTGCGCCCAATCGAAGGGCTCAAAACCAATCTTCAAGGCAGGGGAGTTCGGCTTGAGACGGAAATCGCCCTTGGCCGGATCGACAAAGAGCGGATCGGCGATAATCGAGTGCTGATCGCGTCCTTCCTGCTGACGCCATTTCTCCAGCGACAACCCGACGAACGTCACATCCTGGCCCGCCGGATTCCAGTAGCAGTTGTTGTCCATGTGGACCTTGACCTCGGTCCATGGGCCCGCCAGCAGCGGCCCGGTTTCCCAATAGACAAGGTTCTTCTCGAACGTAAACGACAGGTGCTCTTCCACCCGCGTCGCCTGGACCTGGTGCATGATGCTGTTGACCAGGATGTTGTTGCGAACGATATTTTCCTTGCCGTAGTGCTGGTGGAAGCTGCCGGTCTTGGTGTTGTAGACGAGGTTGTTCTCCATGACGATGCCGGTGCTGCCTTCGTCGGTGTAGAGGCCCCAACCGCCGTAAGAATACGCGTAGACATCGTGAAAGATGTTATTGGCAATCACCGTGCCCTCGGAGGCCCCGAGCGTATAGATGCCGCCCATGTCGCTGAGGACCGCCCAGCCGAGATGGTGAACGCGGTTGAAGCTGATGTTGTTCCGCTTGGCCACGCTGCCGGAGTAACCCCAGACCCAGCCGGCGGAAATGCCTGTGTAATACAGATCCGCAATTTCGTTGTGCGTGACCGTGTTGTCGCCGCTGTGGCCGATCCAGACGCCGACGGCGCTGGGGAAGATGCGACCGCCATGGCGAATGATGTTATTGTCGATGGTGATACGGCTCGTCTGCTCCCGGTCGGTTTTCGGAACGACCGATTCGCCGATGCGGACGCCGCCGGCTCCGAAATCGTGCACGTAGGACTTCCGCAGCGTGCAATCCCGACAGCCCTTGCGGAACCAGACGCCGTAACGGCCGAAGTGCCCGAACTCACAGTCTTCGATCGCGACGTTCCGGGCCCCGTCGGCCATGACCACGGCGTCAATCGGCGAGGCGGCCTGGCTGGCCTCGAACCCGCTGGACGGCATGCGATACTCGCTGTGGAGGAACGTCAGTCCTTTGATCGTGACATTCTCGACCCATTTGCCGTTCTGGACGTCGCCCTCGAAAAGCAGGAACTTCTCGACGACCGGGGCAACGACCTCGGCCGTCTTCATGTCCTGGCCTTCGAACGGCATGTAGTAGAGCCAGCCATCCCGCGAGAGGAACCACTCGCCCGGCATATCCAGAGCAGCCCGGAAGTTCTCCAGATGGTAGCGGTCGCCTTTGCCCCAGGAGTTCCAGGGCTTGAGCCCCTCGCCTGTAGTGACGATCGCCGATTCGCTCTTGTCCATGCCCTCGATGAACCGAGTCGTGTTGTCCCACTTGTGGTAGACCACCATCTGCACATCGTGCAACTCGCGGTCGGACAGCTCGAAGAGCGGCGAGAGATCTTCCGGCCGCATCGTCACGGTCTGCCGGGCTCGTTGGGGTCTGTTGCCGGCGCCTTTGACGAGCGTCTCTTCCTGCACATCGAGCATGTAGCAATAGAACTTGTTGGGATTTCGCGCCCGCGTGGCCCGGCGGCCGTCGACGAACAATTGCTCGAAATACCCTGAGCCGTTGGCCACCTCGTCGATGCGCGCTCGCCACAGGCCGTCGACGACAAGCTCGAACCCGCGGATGACGCGACCGCCGGAGAAGACCGGTCGAGCCCCCGGCGCCGCCTCATAGACGACGCCGCTGTCGGCCGGCGTGAGGGCGAAGGGCTGACGCAGTTGGTATCGACCATTCGCAACGACCACACGTGACCCTTCGGCCGATTTCGCCTGTCGCAGCAGATCCCTCGCCCGTTCGAGCGTGGCAACGGGGCCGTCGGTCCCTTGTGCGTTGGGTTGAGCGAGTCGTCCCGACCAGGCGTCGTTGCCGGCCGGGGACACATGGATGGTTGCCGCTCCCAGGACATTCGCGACCGCGAGGAACACGCATACAAGTATCACGCGTGGTTGCTTCATCGGACTATTTCCTCTACAGATGTGGCAATCCGGGTGGCAACCTCAAGGCCGAAGGTCTTGAGGATGGCTCTATGAAGAGACCATCGCCAAGCTTCGCTTGACGCTGCCACCCGGAGATTGCTTCTTACGATTCTAGTCTGCTCCCTGCGGGCCCTGCGGCGGCCATTCCAGAGGCGGATACTTTGCCTCATTCGCCTTGGCGATCCAGGCGGAGTCGCCGTAGACGCCGGCCTTCGTGTAATCGAATGGCTCGAAGCCGATCTTCAGAGCAGGGGAGTTCGGCTTCAGATGGAAATCGAGGTTCTTTGCATCGACGAAGCCCGGGTCGGCAACGATCGAACGCTGATCGTGCTTTTTCTGCTGACGCCACTGATCCAGCGACAGGCCGGCGAACTGGATCTCCTGGCCCGCGGCGTTCCAGTAGCAGTTGTTGTCCATATTGATGTTCACCTGCGTCCACGGACCGGCCAGCAGGGGACCCGTTTCCCAATAGACGAGGTTCTTTTCGAACGTGAACGACAGATGGTTCTCGATTCGCGTGGCCTGGACCTGGTGGAGCTTGCTGAACGCCAGGATGTTGTTGCGGATGGTGTTCTCCTTGCCATAGTGCTGGTGGAAGCTGCCGGTCTTGGTATTGTAGACCAAGTTGTTTTCCAGGACGATGCCGGTGCTGCCCTCGTCGGTGTAGAGGCCCCAGCCGCCGTAAGAGTACGCATAGATGTCATGGAAGATGTTGTTGGCGATGACGGTGCCTTCCGACGGTCCGAGCGTGTAGATGCCGCCCATGTCGCTCAGGACCGTCCAGCCGAGATGGTGGACGTGATTGAAGCTGATGTTGTTGCGTTTGGCCAGGCTCTGGTCATAGCCCCAGCGCCATCCGACGGAGATGCCCGTGTAAAAAAAGTCCGCGATCTCGTTGTGCGTCACGGCGTTGTCGCCGCTGTGACCGACCCAGACGCCCACGCCTTCGGCTTGAATCCTGCCGCCGGAGCGGATGATGTTGTTGTCCACGGTGATATGATGGGTGCGGGAGGCCTCATCCGGACGAATCTCACCTTCGCCGATTCGGACGCCGCCGGCGCCGAGGTCGTGCAGGTAGCTCCGCTCGATCCGGCAATTCTGGCATCCCTGGCGGAACCACACCGCGTACTCTCCGACGCAGCCGACTTCGCAGTCCTGGATCGCGAACTCGCGAGCCCCGTCGATCATGACTGCCGCCTCGGTGGCGTAGGCTGCCTGATAGGGCTCATAGCCGCCGGCGGGCAGCGTGTAACCCTGGTGCTGAAAGCTCAGGCCCTTGAACGTCACATGCTCGACGAATTTCCCGGCCTGCGGCTGTCCCGCGATGACTACGAGCTTCATCGTCAGAGGCGCGACGACATCGGCCTTGGCGATCTCCTCGCCCGGCCGGGGTTTGTAGTAGAGCATTCCGTCGCGGGCCAGGAACCACTCGCCCGGCTCATCGAGGGCCACGTTGAAATTCTCCAGGTGAAATCGCGTGCCAGCCGGCCAGCCGGAGTAGCTCTTGAGTTCTTCGCCGGTGGTGACGACCTGATTCTTCTCGAAATCGACGCTCTGGAGACGTCGCTGCGTAATGCACCATTTGTGATAGGCAACGAGCACGACGTCGCGAATCTGGGCTTCGCTCAATCCCTTCAAGGGCGATAGAGTCTCGGCGGGCACCGCCGTCGTCCGGACGAATTGGCCCGGCTTGCCCTCGATGGGCGTCTCGGCCGTTTGGCCCATGTACTGATAAAACTTGTTGGGCGTTTTCGCCCGCACGGCCCGTTGACCGTTGACAAACAACTGCTCGAAGTACCATTTGCCCTCGGCCACACCCGGCACGCGGGCTCGCCACAGCCCGTTCTCCGCAGGCTCGAAGCCCTGGATCGCTCTGCCGGCAGAAAACACCGGCCGCGCGCCCGCCGCGGCTTCGTACACAACACCGCTGTCTTGCGGGGCCAGCGTAAAGGCCTCGGTCATGGGATAACGGCCATCCGCCACGATCACACGGGGCTGGTCGTCCTGCGACCTCTTCGGGCGGAGGATGTCTCGGGCCCGCTGAAGAGTGGCGACGGGGCCGTCCGTTCCCTGCGCATTCGGCTGAGCGATCTGGCCGAACCAACTATCATTTCCATTCGGCGATACATAGATCGTCGTGGCGGCCTGCGCCGACATAACCAACGCGAGCACAAACAACGTGGTGATCACTTGCGAATGTTTCATTTCTTGCCTCCGGTGGTGAAAAGATCGGAGCCGGACATGCTGCCGGTCCGGCTCCGAAAGGGTGCTTATGGAAAGCAGGGGGCCCGTGACGCGAGAGATCACGCCGTCAGGTCCTCCCATTGGATCCCGAGCTTCTTGCAGGCGTAGCCAATCTCCTTCATGTAGTCGCCGTAGCAGGTCATCCAGTGGAAGCCCGGCATCCGTTCCGCCAGCAGCTTGCTCTCGCAGGAGAAGCTGATGTCGATCTGCGAACGGCAGATGTCCATGAACGGGACGTCGACGATCTTGCCCTTCAAGCCCACCCAGCGTTTCACCAGGAAGTCGGGGACGATGTTCGTCACGACCTCGCCTTTTCGCATCTCGACCTTGGGGGCAGCCCCGTAGTCCGACTCGTAATGCGTCAGAATCCGGACGGGCTCCAAGTCCTTGCCGTTCATCTTGCGGGGACCCGTGCAATGAGCCAGGGTGATGATGCCGTCGTGCGGATACGTCGGGTCGTTCAGGAACTGCGGCTTACCGGAGATGTTTCCCAGCAACACGCCGGACGGAATCACGACGAAATCGGATTCGCAGAACGCCATGTAGCGAGAGTCGTTCAGGAGAGTCAGCGTCAGGCACGCGGAGGTCTCTGCCAACGGCATGATCGTTCCCATGCAACCATTGATCGTAATGGCCTGGCAATCGGCCTTCTTCATCAGGCCGATGAACACCTGCTCCAGCAGGAATGCGTTCTCGACGAACTCGCGTTTGGTCTCCAGCTTGACGCCCTTGCCCTTGAGGTAGTCGGCGGCT
>CALMMH010000745.1 GCA_937868145.1 uncultured Phycisphaerales bacterium | reverse complement strand
AAACCCACGGCATTTACCGTATATGTGCGTGTGCCGGGCTGGGCATGCGGATCGGAGAATCCGTTTGGTCTGTACTGCTCCGAACCGGGGAAGTCAAAGCTCGTTCTGAAGGTCAATGGCGAGGCGCTGGCCGGCCCCAACATGGTTCGTGGCTATGCCGCCATCGATCGCACCTGGGCCAAGGGCGACGTGATCACCATGGACTTGCCGATGGATGTGCGGCGTGTATACGCCCACCCGGCGGTGGAGGCTGATGTCGGGCGGGTGGCGCTTGCGTCCGGTCCCTTGGTGTACTGTCTGGAGGGAATCGACAATCCACAGCAGGCGTCCTGCTTCCTCCAATCGGATTCGGCTCTCTCTCTCGTTCATAAGTCGGATCTCTTCGGCGGCGTGAACATCATAGAAGGCAATGCATGGAGCCGGCAGGACCAAAGCGAGGCCAAGCCGGTTCAGCTTGTGGCGATCCCGTTCTATTGCCAGGATAATCGGGCCCCCAATGCGCGGATCGATGTGTGGATCGTGGAAAAAGAGTGACAGGCTATCGCCGTCGGCCTCGCATTGACTCTCGATCATCTATCACACTCTCAGTTCCCCGGATGCGATCGAAAAGCAATCGTGTCGTTGCGTGCTCCGATCCCGGCGTGTATCATGATCGGTCATCGTGAATGGTCAAGCTACACGAATTCGCAGGAGGACCGCAGGTGGTTATATTGCGTCGCACCATGTTCACGTTGGTTCTGGGTGTCTTGCTGTCCGAATCCTCTCTCGCCGGCGACGGCAGTTACATCCTTCGCGGTAATGAACGGACGCTGGAGGCGGTGCTCAAGGCGTATTCGGAGATTCTGCCGGTGCGGTATTGCCCGCCTGTCGAGCGATGGGAGAAGATGCCGAAGGTGCGGCAACTCTTGATCGACGGCGGCGTCCTTCACGTGGTCATGCTGGGCGACAGCATCGTCAACGACACGAGCCGGTCGGGGTGGGATTTCATCGTTGGGCGGCGGTACCCTCGCTGCACTCTCGATAAGGTCACTTCCGTAAGGGGTTCCACCGGGTGCTCGTGGTACAAGGAAGCCGGTCGCGTGCAGAAGTTCGTGCTCGATCATCAGCCGGACCTCGTCATCATCGGTGGCATCAGCCAGGGCGACGACATCGATTCGATCCGCGATGTGATTCGACAGATTCGCGAGGCAGCCCAGCCGGACATTCTCCTGATGACCGGGGCGTTTGGGGCCGTCGATCCGCGGGATTCTACCTTCCTCGATGGCGATGGTGTACACAGCACGCTCTACAATCGCAATCTCGCGAAACTCGCGGGCGAAGTCGGGGCTGCTTTTCTCGATATGGAGACCGCCTGGGGCAAGTACGTGCGGGATTCGGGCCGGGATTTGGCTTCGTTCAAACGGGACGCCGTTCACGCCAACGAGCAGGGCGAGCAGATCCTGGGGCACATCCTGGCGAACTACCTCTCCTATCCGCCTCGGCCGGGCCAGTTGCTCGCCGATCAGGAGACCGATCCGCTCGTGTGGGACAAGCTCGACCGTTTCCAGGATTGGAAGTTCGGATTCATGCTACATTGGGGGATCTACAGCCAGTGGGGTTGTATCGAGTCGTGGCCGCTGGTCGAGGTGGACACCTGGGGCCGGCCGGACGATCTGCCCGCCTGGACCCAGCGGAACAAGGATTTCGCGTGGTTCTTCCGCGATTACGTCGCGCTTAACAAGACGTTCAACCCGCAGAAGTTCGATCCGGGCAAGTGGGTCGCCGCGGCCCAAGGGGCCGGCATGAAATATGTTGTCTTCACGACGAAGCACCATGACGGCTTCTGCCTGTTCGACACGAAGCAGACCGACTACCGGACGACGTCCCCATCGTGCCCATTCCACACGAACCCCAAGTCCGACGTTGTGAAACAGGTCTTCGACACCTTCCGGGCCCAGGGCTTCGGCATCGGGGCCTACTACTCGAAATCCGACTGGAACCATCCGGGATACTGGGCTCCCGAATGGCCTCATCCGGACCGCAACGTGAACTACGACATCACGAAATATCCCGAGAAGTGGGCCACGTTCGTCAGCTTCACGCATAACATCGTGAAGGAGTTGATGACTGGTTACGGCCCGGTGGACATCCTGTGGCTCGACGGCGGCCAGGTCCGTCCGCCGCAACAGGACATCGACATGCCGAGATTGGCGACGATGGCCCGCAGCCACCAGCCGGGCCTGATCGTCGTCGACCGCACGGTCGGCGGCCGGTATGAAAACTACCTGACGCCGGAGCAGGAGGTGCCCCAGGAGGCTCTGCCCTACATCTGGGAAACCTGCATGACGATGGCAAATCAGTGGTCGTACAAGCCCAACGACAACTACAAATCCACGCGGGATCTGATCCACCTGTTGGTCAACATCGCGGCCAAGGGCGGCAACTTCCTGCTGAACGTCGGTCCCGATCCGAACGGTCAACTGCCCCAGCCGGCGTTGGAGCGGATGGAGCAGATCGGTCGATGGATGCAGGTCAACGGTGAGGCTCTCTACGGTACGCGTCCCGTGCCTCCGTACAAGGTTGGACAGGTCTGTCTAACGCGAAAGGGCGAGAAGCTGTACACGATTTGCCTCGCCGAACAGGGGGAAACGACGCTACCGGCGCGGATTCAGATTGCCCCGGTCAAAGCGGCCAAATCCGTCCGACTGCTCGGCTCATCAGACAAGGTGGAGTGGACGATCACGCCGCAAGGCCTGTCCGTATCCATACCCGAGCGTGTGCGTCAGTCGCCGCCATGTGAGCACGCGTGGACCCTGGAGATCGACGGCGGACGCCTGTAGTACTGGCCCTGTGGATCGCAAGCACTCTTCTCTTGGGAGATATCGTACGATGCGAATCGGGATCATTGGCGCCGGACACGCCGGGGTCGAGGCCGCCAAGTATATCAGCGAGAACGGCGGCGACGTCGTTCTCTATACCGATGAGCCGTATCTTCCGTACATCCGTCCGCGGGTGGTGCTGTTGGCGTTTGGGCGGGCGGACCTCGACGCGATTGCCTTGAGGCCGCAGCGGTGGTACGACGAGCACAAGATCGACCTGCGGCTGGATTGCCCCGTCACGGAAATCGACGTTCACGACAAGATTGTGACCGCCCAGGGCCGCCAGGAGAAGTTCGATGCCTTGATTCTCGCGACCGGGGCCGGCCCGGTCCTCCTTCCATTCGTCAAGCAGTTCCCTGAGGACGTTATCCCGATCTGGGCGGCCAAGGACAGCCTGCTTATCCAGAAACGCCTGGGCGGCGCACGGCATCTGACGGTCATTGGCGGAGGCATCAGCGGACTCGAAGCCGCCGTCTATTGCCGCGACCGGAACCTCGATGTGACCGTCGTGGAAAAGGCC